>NZ_JASCPM010000039.1:0-45032 GCF_029960215.1 Pseudomonas sp. PS01301
AGACGAGGTCAGGAGCAAGTCCTGCCTTAAGCAGCGATCGGCATCCCCCAGAAACACATTTTTGTGAGTACACGAGCAAGAATAATGATTCTTGCCGAGTGCGGGCACAACATACAAGCAGCGGCGCGAGCCGCGTCTGGCTGCGCCGCGGAGTGTCAGACAGATCACCTTGTCCGCCGACGCGGCTTGCACCGCTGCTACAGACCCCTCACACCACACAACCCCTGTAGCAGCGGCGCGAGCCGCGTCCGGCTGCGCCGCGGAGTGTCAGGTACGCCGCCTGAGCAGATAACTGTCCATGATCCACCCATGCCGACGCCGCGCCTCCTGCCGCGCCTGGACGATCGCCTCGGCCACGTCATCGAGCCGTCCGCTCAGCAGCACTTCATCCTCGGTTCCCACATAAGCGCCCCAATAGATGTCCAGATCCTGCCCGAGCAAGGCCAGGAAGCCGTCCTGCGCATCGAGCATCACCACCACCGTATCGACCCCATGGGGCATCCCCCCCGCCAGACGCCGCCCCGTGGTGATCTGCACCGCGCCGGCAATGCTGTTGAGGGTGATCCGATGCGCCGCCGTCAGCGCCTGAACGCTGGTCACGCCGGGGAACACTTCATAGTCCAGCGCCCGCACCCCGTCGGCAGCAATCGCCTCGACGATACGCAACGTACTGTCATACAGCGACGGATCGCCCCACACCAGCACCCCGGCGCACTCGCCATCGGCCACTTCGTCGTCCAGCAGTTGCTCGAAGACCGCGCGCTTGCGCGTGTTCAGAACATCCACCGACGCCCGATAATCCGAGCCGGCCGGACGCTCGGGCTGAAGCACCTCGACCACTCGATACGCGCCAGGCGTTGTGTGACGTTCCAGAATGTCGCGACGCAGGGCATTGAGCTTGCCCTTGTGCTCGCCCTTGTCCAACAGGAAGAACACATCGACCCGCGCCAGCGCACAGGCGGCCTGGACGGTGATGTGTTCGGGATGACCGGCACCGATGCCGATGATGAGGAGTGTTTTCACGAATGTCCCGGATTGCGCTTGAAGCACCGGCATCCAAACCATGGGCCTATTTCAGGCCCATGAGGGCAATCGTCTCTACAGGGACCACTTCAACGAGAACATCACGTTGCGCGGATCGCCATAGGTACCGCTCCCCGAACCTGTCGGTATGCCCTGCCAGTACTTCTCATCGAAAACGTTGTTGAAATTGACGCGACCGTCCCAGTGCTCGTCGAACTGATAGCCCGCCATCAAACCAACCACAGCATACGAATCCTGAGTGGCATAGCCACTGCCGACCCGATTGAAGGTATCGCTCTGGGCGATGACATCCGCACCAATGCGCAATTTGTTCAGGTTACCCTCGAAGTTGTAACTGGTGGCCGCCTTGAACAGATGCTTGGGCTGATCGGGCGCGAACTTGCGGCCCTCGTTCCGCTCGACAGCATCCTTGACGTATTGACTGAGGATGAGCGTATAGGCAGCCGAGAATTGCCAGTTCGGCGTAAGCGCGCCGGTGATTTCCGTGTCGATGCCGCGGCTGCGTACTTCGCCGGCCGAACCGTAGCAACTGGTCGCAGGAAACGTCGCGCAATTGGATGCGTTCTGGTTGGTGAGCAGGTAGGCCCGCTTCTCCTGAGTCATGTCGAACAATGCGAAGGAAGCGTTCAAGGCTCCGTCGAAGTACTCGCCCTTGAGTCCGATCTCATAGCTCTTGCCGGTCATCGGATCCAGTACCGAGCCGCCACTGTCCTGCTCGGTCTGTGGTTTGAAGATTTCGGTATAACTCGCATACACCGAGTAGGTGTCATTGAGGTCGTAGATCACGCCCGCGTATGGCGTGACTTCCTGAGTCACCTTGTAGTCGCCTGGACCGGTCCGGTTATTGTAGTCATACCAGCTCAACCGACTGCCGACGATGATGTGCAGGGGATCGATCGGATTGAAGCGCGCAACGGCGTAGGCAGCGTCTTCGGTGGCCGTATTTTTGCTGGCATAGGGAGACCGATCGGCCCTTGAAGGCTTGGGCACCAGCTCGGGACGGATGTTGTAGGGATCCACTGGATACCCAGCCCAGTAACCACCGGTCTGGTCGAACTTCTCCTGGCGATGGCTCACCCCGACACTCAATTCGTGCTCGCGACCAAACAGCTGGAACGGGCCGGACAGCGAGCCGTCCAGGTTGGTCTGGGTATCGGTGGTGTCGTACTGACCGGCGCCTTGCTCGTAGCCCGAGCCCAGGTAGGGATAGGGAAAGCTCAGGTAATTGGAGAACGTGTTGGACTCGGCCCAGATCTTCGAGCCGGCCAGACGGGCGTTCCAACCATTGTCGAAACGATGGGTCAGGTCGGTAAAAACGCTGACGTTGTCGCGATCCCAGTAGGCCCAGTCGCCGCTGAGAAAGGTCGAGCGCGGCAGGCCGAGGTATTCACCGTTGTAGCCGGACGGCAGGCTGCCCCAGTCCGAGGTGGCATCGTCGCGCTGTTTCGACGCGCCGATGGTCCACGTGGTCGAGTCGCTCAGATCAGCTTCAAGGACACCGTAGAAGGTCTGGCGCTGCTTGTCGCGCTCATCGATAAAGCTCTTGTCATCCTGATAAGCCGCCACCACTCGACCGCGAACGGTACCGGAGTCATTCAGCTTGTTCGATGCATCCACCTCTGTGCGATAACGATCCCAACTGCCGGCGCTGGTCGTGATGCTCACCTGCGGAGTGGCTGTCGGGCGCTTGCGCACCAGGTTCAGCGTGGCTGAGGGACTGCCGGAGCCGGTCATCAAGCCGGTCGCTCCCCGTACAACCTCAACGTGGTCATATATCGCCAGGTCAGCCTCAGCCAACGTGTCCTGAGTGAACGTGCTGAGGATGGTCGGCAAGCCGTCGTACATGAGGTTGTCGATGGTGAAACCACGCGCCAGGAACTGCTGACGGTCGCCGCCGAACTTTCGCAGGGTGACGCCAGGTGCGTACTTGACCACGTCGTTGACGTCGTTCAGCCCTTGATCTTCGATGCGCTGGCGAGTGATGACGCTGACCGACTGTGGCGTTTCACGGATCGACAGCGGCAGCTTGGTCGCGGTGCTCATGCTGCCGGTGGTGTAGGAACCGGAGTGCTCAGTGGTGCTCGTGCCGGCAATGGAACTGCTGGTGGCCGACACCGCTGTCGCGCCCAGCTCGATGGCCGCACCGCTTGCAGCAGTGTCCGTCGGTGCTTCAGCCAATGGCTGTGCAGGCGAATTCGCCGCGATGGGTGCTGCCTGGGCCAGGCCGGCGATGGACAGAGAAATGCAGAGCGCAATGGGGCGCAACGGAAATTGATTCATGGCATGACCTCAGGAACCCACACAAGGCGGTCTGCCCCCCCCGGGCGAAGACTCGAATGCGGGCTGTAGGAGACCTCGCAAACTTGTGTGCGAAACCGCGTTGAATGCGGAAGCGCGGCAAGGCTATGCAAATGTAAAAAAAATGTAAATGGTAATTCATGTCAGCTGACATGAATTCGCGCATGCCATACGCACGCGTTTGCAGTCGAAGCTCGCTACTGATAACGGAAACAGGCTGGGAAACCCGCGAAGAGATAGCAGGTACAAGGCCTGAAGAGCACAGCGGCTGTGGTCTACATAGGGAGGGAGAACATCGAAGAGGCTTGCGACAACAAACGCCCCGCCCTGGCGCGCACCAAGGTCGGGGAATTATTTCTGGATATGTCTAACTTTGCAGGTTTACCGCTCAGCCGCGCGCAGGAAGCTTCCAGTTCGGCCGTATGAAATGACAGGTGTAGCCGTTGGGAATACGCTCAAGGTAGTCCTGATGCTCGGGCTCGGCTTCCCAGAAATCACCCGCCGGGGCCAGTTCGGTCACGACCTTGCCGGGCCACAGATCCGAGGCGTCGACATCGGCGATGGTCTCCAGCGCCACACGCTGCTGTTCTTCACTGGTGTAGAAGATTGCCGAACGGTAGCTCAGGCCCACATCGTTGCCTTGGCGGTTGGCAGTGGACGGGTCATGGATCTGGAAGAAAAACTCGAGGATCTGGCGGTAGCTGATCACGCTGGGATCGAAAACGATCTCGATGGCTTCAGCGTGAGTGCCATGGTTGCGGTAGGTGGCGTTGGGCACATCGCCCCCGCTGTACCCGACCCGCGTTTTCAGGACGCCTGGATAACGACGAATCAGGTCCTGCATGCCCCAGAAGCAGCCACCCGCCAGCAGAGCGGTTTCGGTCTGGACTGTCATATCGATTACCTTCGCTGAATGAACGTCGCCCATTCTAATACAACCGCCGCGAAGGCGCCGTACAGGCCGTCAGAGGTTGGTGAATCGAGCGACCGCCTCCACCACTTTTTTTGCCCCATCCTGGATTTCGACGATCACGTCACCGGCCTGCCCGGCCAGCTGAACGCCCTGCTCGGCCTGCAGCCTGCTGTTGGCCATGTCGCGTACCGTGCCATCGACCAGCGCCTGGTTCTGCTGAACCACCGCGGCGATCTCGTCGGTCGCGGTGCTGGTGCGACCCGCCAACTGCCGGACTTCATCGGCCACCACGGCGAACCCGCGCCCCTGCTCGCCGGCACGGGCCGCTTCGATGGCAGCGTTCAAGGCCAGCAGGTTGGTCTGCTGCGCGATGCTGCTGATGGTCTGGATGATCGAGCTGATCAGCAGCGACTGCTTGCCCAGCGCCTCCACACCGCTTGCCGCCGACTGCATGTCGTCGGCGATCTTGCGCATGGTCTGCACCGTATCGGTCACCACCACCGCGCCCCGCTGTGCGCTGGTGTCGGTACTGCGCGAGATATCGTAGGCGGTCTGCGCCGCCTGGTTGACTTCGGCCTCGCGCTCGACCTGATCGGTGACCACGGTGGCAAATTTGACCACCTTGTAGAGCTTGCCCTCGGTGTCGTAGACCGGGTTGTAGGTCGCTTCCAGCCAGATGGTGCGACCCATGCTGTCCAGGCGCTTGAAGCGTCCGGCCATGAACTCGCCGCGGTTGAGGCTCGCCCAGAACTCGCCGTAGCTCGGGGAGTTGGTATCCTCGCTGTGACAGAACATGCGATGGTGTTTGCCTTGCACCTGCGCCAGGTTATAGCCCATGCCACGCATGAACTGATCGTTGGCCGACAGCACGTTGCCTTTCAGATCGAATTCGATCACCGCCGTGGAGCGCAGCAAGGCGTCGATGAACGAGGCGTTTTCCGCGGCCTTCTCCATGCTCTGGGTGACATCGGTTGCAAAGCACTTGATGTGCATGAGCACACCCGCCGCGTTTCTGATGGGTTTCCAGTGGGCGTTGACCCAGACCAGGCTGCCATCGGCCTTGAGGTAGCGATAGTTGTCGGACACCGACGTACCCGCTGCCACCGCCGAGCGGAAGTTGTTGTAGCAAGGCAGCTTGGTCACGTAACTGGGAACCAGCTCGGTCATCAACCGGCCCACCAGCTGCGCCTCGGTATAGCCCAGGGTGGTGGCGAACAATTCATTGCAGGCGATGATGCGCAGCGACGTATCGATGTCGAGGCTGAGCATTTCATTCGTCATGCCGGCGACCAGTTGGCGCAGCTCCACCAGTTCGTCGGCCTGGGCGCTGAGTTGCTGTTTGAGTTTATTGTTGAACATAGGGCACCGGCATCAGGGTCATGTGCACGTTATCGGCGATATCTCGCCAGGGTTTAGGCGTTCACGGCAAATGTTGTTGCTCTAAGGCGAGCTGATCCCGAGCTAGAGCGGGCCGTCGGGACAATCCACAGAAGCTGTGGATAAGTCAGTGGACAACACCCCCCCGCCCCTCGCAAACCCGTATGGAATGGGGCCTGAAGTCAAACTGTCGATTTTTTCACCAACTCGAAAAGACGTTTTTTTTCATTGACTTAAGCGACTGATAACGAGTAGCCATGATCCATGAGCGATTGGCAGGCCCTGTAGACACATCTTCGTACACAGGCGGCCCTCAACGCTTCGTTTGCATCTGCATCGGCGCCATAGTGCATTTTTTTGCAAAAGAGCTTGCGTACTCTGCGCTGGCTGCGATAGTCTTCGACCCGTTAGTACCAAGCTGAAAGTCAATTCAGGTCGACCACCCTGTTCACACGGGATCGACCAACATGATGGTCTCCAGGTAACGCCCCCCGACTTGCGAACAAGCCCGGCATCAAGCGAATTACTCTGCCCCGACCAACCTACGATTGATCAGGATCTGCTTCCAGGGCCACGAACCTCAGCCCGGAATGTTGCCTGCCCTCCTAAGTACCTACCAGTCAGTCCAACAGCCATATCAAAGCGGCGCTGTTCCCTGGCTGTCTTGTTCCAGACAGGTTCTTCGCCCGGCCAAAAGGCCCGCGTCACTGGAACGTTTTTATCGATCATGGCTCCAAGTCGTGACCATTGCAGGAACACACAACAACATGACTCATATCCAGACCCAGGATGCTATCCGCACCCTCACCCACGCCTTCGCTCCGATGAACTGCCTGATCATGGCAGCGCGCAAAGGCTGCTTCAGCTTCACCATCGTCAACGAGCACGGCATTGCCCGTCACAGCGAGCGTCTGTACCCGGAACAGTATTCCAGTGCAGAACCGCTGCAGGCCGTGATCGAACGCACCCGTCAGGCACTGGTTGCCTGATCGCTGCGGCGACGCACGAAAAGCCCCGACATCCGGGGCTTTTTCTTGCCCGCGATTTGACCTTCGACGCATGGCATTGCGGCCATTTGTGACGACCAACTGTAAACACAAGTTACCGCACACCTGTCTTGGATTGAACCCTTTGTGGAACCGAAGGTCGGGTCCGGCGTAATTCTGACGTCAGTTCTTTTTTCCTGAATGCAACCCCAAGTGACCGGTCTAGACGGCTCGACCTGACCTGCCAGATGCCCGTTCGTGCCCGCAACACGGGCACCACAGGCACAGGCAGCATGCAGAACGGATTTGAACGCTCGCGAAATCTGGTCGGATTGTCCTACAAAACCGCTCTAGCCGGAGTGTTTCAGGCTATAGCGTTGCGATCAAAATGTTGGTAGCTTGCGCCTCAGTGCCCCCCTAGAGTTAAAACAATGAAAAGACTAATGCTCAAGACCACTCTCGGCCTCGCTGTCACTCTGGCATCCGGCCAACTCTTCGCTGCCGGCTTCGCCCTCAACGAACAAAGCATCAGCGGCATGGGCACCGGCTTCGCCGGGCGCTCGTCATCCGCCGAAGACGCCAGCACCGTCTATGGCAACCCGGCCGGCATGTCGCGTATCAAGCGTGAGCAGGTCAGCGTCGGCGCCGCAGCCATCGTCGCCAAGACCGACCTCAGCGGACGCGGGACCTTCGGCGGCAGCAACGACGGCGACATGGTGCCGTTCGTTGGCGTCCCGATGGGCTACTACGTCAAGCCGCTGGATGACAACTGGACCGTCGGTCTGGGCCTCTACGCCCCGTTCGGCCTGGTCACCGACTATGAAAGCGGCTTCGCTGGCCGCTACTGGGCTGACAAAAGCCATGTGGCCGTCGTCACCCTGCAGCCCACCATCAGCTATGCCTTCAACGACCGCGTCTCGATCGGCTTCGGCCCGACCATCAACCGCCTCGAAGGCGAGCTGACGTCGGCCACGCTGAACCGCGCCACACCCGGCCGCAACGACGGCGAAGTCAAGATCAAGGGCGACGACACCGCCGTGGGCTTCAACGTCGGCGTGCTCGTGCAGGCCACTGACGACACCCGCCTGGGCCTGACCTACCACTCCAAGGTCAAGTACAAGCTCGATGGCCATACCAAGGTCGAAGGTTCGGGTTTCGGGCCGTTCAACGGCAGCAAGTACGACGCCTCGCTGGACATCGACACGCCTGAGTCGGTGGACTTCTCGGTCACCCACGAGCTCAACCAGGACTGGACCCTTTACGCAGGCAGCACCTGGACACGCTGGAGTCGCTTGAAGGAAATTTCGGTCGAAAACGACGGCGTGCCTGCACTGCTGCGTCCCTCGATCGGCACCATCACCGAAGAGCAGAACTGGCATGACACCTGGTCCCATGCCGTGGGCGCCGCCTATAAGCTGAACAAGCAGTGGACGTTGCGCACAGGGTTCTCGGTTGACCAGTCGCCGACCAACAACACCAACCGCTCGCCACGCATCCCGACGGGTGATCGCGCCATTCTCAGCTTTGGTGCTGGATGGAGCCCGACCGACGACCTGACCTTCGACTTCGCCTATTCCTACCTGAAGGAAGAAGACACGAAGATCAATCTGGTCAGCGCCACCAAGGGTGCCTACCAGGCCAAGTACGAGAACAGCGCACATGGCTTCGGCACTTCCGTGACCTATCGCTTCTGATCGATCGGTTCACAGCAAAAGCCCCGACACGTTCGGGGCTTTTTCATGTTCAGGCTCAGCACAGGCTCATGTTCAACTGCAGCAAGGCCAGACCGCCCTGCTGCCAGCCCCACCACGCCAACCCAACCAGCCCCAGCAGGACGGCCGCCACAGCCAGTTGCAGACTTCGCCACCTGTTCATGCTGTCGCACCCTGCGCTTGCAGCCGTGCAACCGGCCGCTCGCGCACCGGCCAATTGAGCGCTCCTGCAAGCAGGCTCAGGGCAATCGACAATTGCCAGACCAGGTCATAGCTGCCGGTCTGGTCGTACACCAGACCGCCCAGCCAGCCGCCGAGAAACGCCCCCAACTGGTGAAAGAGAAACACGATCCCACCGAGCATCGACAGGTTGCGCACGCCGAACAGGGTCGCCACCGTGCCATTGGTCAAGGGAACCGTGGACAGCCAGAGCAAGCCCATCGCCATGCCGAACAGACAGGCGCTGAAGGTGGTCACCGGGAACCACAGAAACAGCACGATCACCACGGCACGCAGCAGGTACAACGCGGTGAGCAATCGCGGTTTGGACATGCGACCGCCCAGCCAGCCGGCGGTGTAGGTGCCGACAATGTTGAACAGGCCGATGAGCGCGAGCACGGTGGTGCCCACGCTCGCGGGAAGGTGCTGATCGACCAGATAGGAAGGCAGGTGCACGCCGATGAACACCACCTGGAAACCACAGACGAAAAAGCCCAGCGCCAACAGCCAGAAGCCCGAGTGACTGCAGGCTTCGCGCAGCGCCTGGCCCAGGGTCTGCTCAGGACCCTGGCTCGGCAGTGGTCGGTCCTTGAGCAAGCGCACCAGCGGCACGATGAACGCTACCAGCACGCCCATCACCAGCAAGGCCGCGGACCAGCCCAGCCAACTGATGAGGCCGAGGGTGCCCGGCAGCATCGCGAACTGGCCAAACGAGCCGGCCGCGCTGGCAACGCCCATGCCCATGCTGCGGTGCTCGGCTGGCAGGGCTCGCCCGACCACCCCCAGGATCACCGAGAAGGACGTGCCGGAAAGCCCCAGACCGATCAGCAGACCTGCGCTGAGGGTCAGGCTCAGCTCGGAATCGGCCAGGCCCATGCAGCCCAGGCCGACCGCATAGAGCACGCCACCCAGCGCCACCACTCGCCCGGCGCCGAAGCGGTCAGCCAAGGCGCCGGCGAAGGGCTGGGCCAGCCCCCAGATCAGGTTCTGCAGGGCAATGGCCAGGGCGAAGACGCCTCGCCCCCAGCCGAACTCTGCGCTCATGGGCGCCAGGAACAGGCCGAAGCCGTGACGGATGCCCAGGGACAGGGCGAGGATCAAGGCTGCGCCGAGCAGCACCCAGCCGCTGGTACGCCATACCGATGTCATTATTGTGTGCTCCGGGCAGGAAGGGACAGGCTGCCCGATTGTATGCCTGTTCAGCGCTGACAGGCAGCATCCCGTGCACGGCCATGGAGGGTGATGTCTACAGCGCGGCGACGAGCAGCACCAGCAGTTCAAGCAATTCGAGCATGGCACCGGCGGTGTCACCCGTGGTGCCACCCAGGCGCCGGATCATCTGGCGCCGCAATGCCCAAAAGCCCACCAGCACCAACAGGCTGATCCAGAGCCCGCAGAACCCTAGACTGGCGATCGCGACAGCGCCCAATACCCAACGCCCGGCACGGCGTGGCAAGTGGTCGGCCAACGCCTGGCCCAGCCCACCGGCACGCACGTACGGCGTGCTCATGAACAGGCCGAGCATGGCGGCTCGCGCCAGCACCGGAGCCAGGACCAGAGCGGCCTGCTGGCCCTGTTCGAGCAAGGCCAGCAGCGCGCAGAACTTGAGCAGCAGCACCAGCACCAGGGTGACCACGGCCATGGGTCCGCTGCGCGGGTCCTTCATGATCAGCAAGGTGCGTTCGCGGTCGCCGAATCCACCCAGCCAGGCATCGGCGCTGTCCGCCAGCCCGTCCAGGTGCAGACCGCCGCTGAGCACCACCCACAGCGTCAGCAGCAACGCCGCATGCAGAAGTATCGGCGTTCCAGCGAGCAGAGCGTTGGCAGCCCACAAGAGTGCGCCAAACAGCAACCCCACGGCCGGATAGAACAACAGCGAACGGCCCGACGCCTGGGCACTGGGCATGCCAGGCAAGCGCACTGGCAGACTGCTCAGAAACTGCAGGGCGATCCAGAAGGGCAGCATGCTCAGGACCGCTCGCTCAAGCGGCCGTCGGCCGCCATCGTCACGCTGAACAAGGCACCGTGGCCGACCTCGACCTGGAGCAGCTGTTCGCGTGGCAGCCCGCGCGCTTCGGCCAGCAGCAGGCGCATGACTCCACCGTGCACCACCAGCAGCAACCGCTCGCCCGGATACTGCAGGTGCAGCCTGCTCAACGCGGCATGGATGCGCGCGGAGAAATCCAGCATGGGCTCGCCGTCGGGCGGTGTGAACGCATAGGGATCGTTCCAGAACAGGCCCAGGCCGGCTTCATCGGTCTGCATCAACTGCGCTGCACTCAGCCCTTCCCAGGCACCGAAGTGCAGCTCTTGCAAACCGGCGTCGACGCTCAGCGGCAGCCCGCGTTGTTCGGCCAGCACCTGGGCAAAGCGTGCGCAGCGCTGCAGTGGCGAGCTGACGATCCGGTCCCAGCCGGAGCGCTCGGCGACTGCCGCATGCAACTGCGCCCAGCCGCGTTCGGTCAGGGCATCGTCGAGGCTGCCGCGAAAGCCGCCGATCTCGGTTTCGCCATGGCGCAGCAGGTCCAGGTGCAGGGTCATGCCGGGCGGTCCGCTACGGCGGCTTCGGCGAAGGTCGCCATCTGCCCGTGCAGGTCGCACGCCAGGCGCAACAGCGGCACCGCCAGTGCCGCACCGCTGCCCTCACCCAGGCGCAAGCCAAGCTGCAACAACGGTTGCCCGTCGAGCGCCGCGAGTACGTGACGATGGCCCGGCTCGGCACCGTTGTGCGCGAACAGCAGCCAAGGCCGAATGGACGGATTCAACTGCACCGCCACCAGCGCAGCGACGCTGCAGATGAAGCCGTCGACCAGGACCACCATGTCCTCCTGAGCACAGGCCAGGTAGGCGCCGACCAGCGCGGCGACTTCGAAGCCGCCGAAGCAGAACAAGCGTTGCAGGGGCTCGTCGGGCAAGTCGGCGTGAACCTGCAAGGCCCGTTCGATGACCTGCACCTTGTGCGTTACACCGACAGCGTCCAGGCCCGTGCCCGGCCCTGCCAGGTCGGCCACCGCGCACGCCAGGGACGCACAGGCCAGGGCGGTGGCGGACGTCGTGTTGCCGATGCCCATTTCACCGCCGATGAACAGTTCGCTGCCGCCGGCCTTGGCTCGCAACACGCTGTCGCGACCGGCCTGCAGTGCCTGCAGGCCTTGCTCGAAGCTCATCGCTGGAGCTTCGATGAAATTGCGCGTACCGGCGGCGATGCGTACATGCTGCACGCCGGGCAAGTCGTTGAGTGGCGTGGCGGTCCCCAGGTCCACGACTTCCAGGCGCGCCGCCAGGCGACGGGCCAATACGCTGATGGCCGCCCCACCATTGACGAAGTTGTGCACCATCTGCGCGGTGACTTCCTGCGGATAGGGTGAGACACCCTCGGCGACGATGCCGTGATCGGCAGCGAACACCGTGATCCAGACCTGTTCGACCGAAGGTTTGAGTCGACCTTGCAGCGCCGCCAGTTGCACTGCGGCCTGCTCGAGCGCGCCCAGCGAGCCGGCTGGCTTGGTCAACTGCTGCTGACGCTCCAGCGCTTGGCGATGAACGTTCGCATCGGGTGCACGGGCAGTTTGCAGCCACCAGGCTGAGTTCATAACGCAGGTCCTTTCAGTATCATGGGGAGGCCGGCCACGGTGAACACCACTCGCTCGCAACGTTCGGCCAGCGCCTGGTGCAGCAGGCCGGCCTCGTCGACGAAGCGCCGGGTCAGCTCGCCCAAGGGCACCACGCCCAGGCCGGTTTCGTTGCTCACGAAGAGGATCTCACCCGGCAGGCTGGATAAGGTGTCAAGCAGCGCCTCGCGCTCTGCGTTCAGACGCTGTGCATCGTCGAGCATGAGCAGGTTGGTCAACCATAGGGTCAGGCAATCGACCAGCAGACAGCGATCCGCCCGCGCCTGGCTGCGCAGCACCTGTGCCAGGGCCAAGGGCTCTTCCACCAGCCCCCAGTGATCGGGACGACGTGCACGGTGCAAAGCCACACGTTGGTCGAGCTCGCCGTCCAGCGGTTGGCTGGTCGCGATGTAGATCACCTCGAGCTGGCTGTCGGCAGCCAGGCGTTCGGCCAGGCGGCTCTTGCCCGAGCGGGCGCCACCCAGAATCAGTTGCAGCATGTCAGTCACTCCCGCCGGGCAGGCTACACAGTTCACGCAGGCGAGCGGTGTCCAGATGCCGCTCGACCAGATCGGCCAGGCGCTCGATGTCCGCTTCACGCAGCGCGTGGTAGTCCACCGATTGCACGTCGGCGAGCCCCGCCCAGCGCAGCAGTGCCACGGACGACTGCGGCGCTTCGAACAGTCCATGCAGGTATGTGCCCAGGATCTGCCCGTCCGCGCTGATCGCGCCGTCGCACCGACCATCACTGAGCTGCACGGCCGGACGCTCAAGTGCCGCGCCGACGGTGACGCCGGCGTGAATCTCGTAGCCGCTGACGGCAGCCTGTTCGAGGCTCAGTCGGCCAGTGACGTTGCGCAACTGTTTTTCCGCATGCAATTGGGTGGTGAACTCCAGCAGGCCCAGGCCTGCACTGGAACCGGCGGCGCCTTCGAGCCCCAAGGGGTCATCGATGCGCGTGCCAAGCATCTGCAGGCCGCCGCAGATCCCCAGCACCTTGCCGCCGTAACGCAGGTGACGGTTGATCGCCTCTTCCCAACCCTGGGCCCTGAGGTGCGCCAGATCGGCGCGCACGCTCTTGGAGCCGGGCAGGATGATCAGGTCAGCCGGGGGGATATCGTCGCCTGCGCCGATGAACTGCAGGTCGACCTGCGGGTGCAGGCGCAGCGGATCGAAATCGGTGTGGTTGCTGATGCGTGGCAGCACCGGCACGATCACCTTGAGCACGGTGTCGGCCTTGCCCGACTGACGCCGATCCAGGCCGTCTTCGGCTTCCAGGTGCAGGTCCATGACGTAGGGCAGCACACCGATCACCGGCTTGCCGGTGCGGGCCTCCAGCCAATCCAGGCCAGGTTGGAGCAAGGCGATGTCGCCACGAAAGCGATTGATGATGAAGCCCTGCACTCGTGCCTGCTCACTGGGCGACAGCAATTCCAGGGTGCCGACCAGATGGGCGAAGACGCCGCCACGGTTGATGTCGGCGATCAGCAGCACCGGGCAGTCGACCGCTTCGGCAAAGCCCATGTTGGCGATATCGCCGGCGCGCAGGTTGATCTCGGCCGGCGACCCGGCGCCTTCGACCATCACCACATCGTACGTGTCGCTCAAACGCTGGTGCGACGCCAGTACCGCCTGCATGGCGATGGCCTTGTAGTCATGATAGGCGACCGCGTTCATGGTGGTCACGGCACGGCCATGAATGATCACCTGGGCACCGGTGTCGCTGTTGGGCTTGAGCAACACCGGGTTCATGTCGGTGTGCGGCTCAAGGTACGCGGCCTGGGCCTGCACGGCCTGGGCGCGACCGATCTCGCCGCCGTCGGCGGTCACCGCGCTGTTGAGGGCCATGTTCTGCGGCTTGAACGGCACCACGGCGACACCCTGGCGGGTCAGCCAGCGGCACAGCGCGGTGACCAGGGTGCTTTTGCCGGCATCGGACGTCGTGCCCTGGACCATCAATGTGCTCATGCCAAGTGCTCCCGATAGTCGCTCAGGGCAGCATCGAGTCGCGCCCAGTCAGCCTCGTCGGCGGGCAGGCCGAAGCGCAGGCGACAGTCCTGTTTGAACAGCCGCACCAGAATGCCACGCTGGGCCAGAAACCCCTGCAGGTGCTCGGCCTGCGCGCACGATACCGACTGGAACAGCGCGCAGCCGCCCTGAGGCGCCAGGCCGTGATGTTGCAGGCACCGCAGCAGGCGCTCACTGGCCTGCGCGCTGCGGGCAATCTGGGCACGCTGTGCAGCCTCGTCGAGCAGGCACGCCTGGCCCAATCGTCGTGTCGGACCGCTGACGGCCCAGGGCCCGATCAGGTCGGCCAGCGACCGCAGCAGGCGCGGCTCGCCCAGGACAAAGCCCAGGCGCACGCCTGCCAGGCCGAAGAACTTGCCGAACGAGCGCAGCACGATCAGTCCGGGCTGAACACCGTGCCTTGCCAGACTGCCCTGCGGCGTGTTGTCCATGAAGGCCTCGTCGACCACCAGCCACCCGCCGCGACAGTTCAACCGGGCGTTCCAGGCCAACAGCCGCTCGGTGGACAGCAACCGCCCGGTCGGGTTGTTCGGGTTGACCACAACCAGCACGTCGAGGCTGTCGATGAAGTGCTCGACTTCCTCTTCGTTGAGTTCCCGCACCACATGCCCGGCCTGGCGCCAGCCTTCGGCGTGTTCGGCGTAACACGGCGACAGCACCCCTACCCGACCGCTGCGACGCAGGCGTGGCAGTGTCTGGATCGCCGCCTGCGAACCCGGCACCGGCAGCACGTGCTGGAAACCGTAATAGCCGCGTGCAGCGTCTTCCAGGCCGTCGTCGTTTTCCGGCAGCCGGGCCCAGGCACGGAGTGCGATGTCGGGAATGGGGAACGCCCAGGGGGCAATACCGGTGGACAGGTCGACCCAGTCCGCTTCGGCAATGCCGTAATCGAGCACTGCCTGGCGCAAGCGCCCTCCGTGTTCAAGCATCGATCAAGCCTCCCAGGCACAGTACCAGCAGCCATAGCCAGACGCCGTGCCGGACCAGGTTCCAACCGCGCTCGATGGCGTCGGCATCGGCCGGCACGCCTTCGCCCAGCACGGCGCGCTCATGCAGTTCGCCGTGGTAGATCGCCGGGCCACCGAGTTGCACACCGAGCGCGCCGGCGCCCGCCGCCATCACCGGGCCGGCGTTGGGGCTGTCCCACTGCGGTGCCTGTTGGCGCCAGCAACGCAGGGCCAGGCGGGTCTTGCCCAGGACCGCGTAGGTGAGCGCGACCAGGCGCGCCGGAATGTAGTTGAGCACGTCGTCGATTCGCGCCGCGGCCCAGCCAAAGCGTTCGAAACGTTCGTTGCGATAGCCCCACATGGCGTCCAGCGTATTGCTCAGCCGGTAGAGAACGACCCCAGGGGCGCCGGCCACGACGAACCAGAAGATGGCCGCGAACACGGCGTCACTGCCGTTTTCCAGCACCGATTCGGTACCGGCGCGGGCCACCGCTTCGGCGTCGAGCGCTTCGGTCTGGCGGCTGACCAGGTAGCCGACCCGCTGACGCGCAGCGTCCAGGTCGTCGCTGCGCAGCGCCTGGGCTACGGGCATCACGTGCTCACCCAGGCTGCGCATGCCCAGCGCCAGGTACAGCGCGAAAATCTCGACCAGCCAGCCCACCAGCGGCAGCCAGGACAGCACCGTGGTCAGCAGGGTCAAGGGCACCACAGCCAGGAACCAGGCGGTGACGCCGTGGCTGCGCCAGCCACGGCCGGCGCGGTTGAAGCGTGTTTCGATGCGATTGGCCAGACGGCCGAAAGCCACCAGCGGATGGTGCTTGCGCGGCTCGCCCAGCAGGGCATCGAGCGCCACCCCGGCGACCGTCATCAACGCAATACTCACAACGATGTTCCCCACTGGTTTTCGTACAGCATCTGTTCGAGTGGCTGGCCTGCTGCCCAGCCCTGCAGTTCCAGCATGGGCGCTTCGTAGAATTGCTCGACCGGCCCCAGGCACAGCACCGCCACCGGCTTGGCCCCGGCGGGCATGCCCAGCACCTCGGCCAGGGCCTGGGGATCGAACAGCGATACCCAACCCATGCCCAGGCCTTCGGCGCGTGCGGCCAGCCACAGGTTCTGGATGGCGCAGGAGACCGAGGCCAGGTCCATTTCCGGCAAGGTCCGGCGGCCGAACACATGGCGCTCGCGATCGTCCATCAGCGCGGCTACCAGCACCTCGGCGCAGTCATTGATGCCCTCGACCTTGAGTTGCATGAACTGGTCGGAGCGCTCGCCCATGGCCTGCGCGGTGCGAAGCCGCTCCTCCTCGACCAGGGCCTGGATGCGGCCGCGCAAGGCCCGGTCGCTGATGCGGACAAAGCGCCACGGTTGCATCAGCCCGACACTGGGCCCTTGATGGGCAGCCGCCAGTAAGCGGGCGAGCAGCGCGGGAGGCACGCTGCCGCCGATGAAGTGGCGCATGTCGCGGCGTTCGGCAATGACACGGTAGATGGCGGCGCGCTCGCTGTCGCTGTAGGGCTGGTTCATGACGCGTCCCGATGCTCGGTTGCACGCGCGCTATCAGCGGGGGCGAACAGCCCGGCCACCGCCGCCGGATTGGACGGGAAATAGAAATGCACGTAGGAGGCCGTCATCCGCCCCTGGCGGTAAACCGCCTCGGCGCCCCGACCGCCATTGGGGCTCACGCCACGCGCGATCGGCTGCAGTTCGGTACTGGTCAGCGAATGGTGGTAGGTGTGCCCGCGCAGGACGCCCTCAGGCAGCTCGACCGCCTGCAACGCGAGGGCGGCCAGGCGTTTCTGCATGACCGCCTCGCCCGGCAGCAACCCCAGCAGCTCGGCGCGGGCGCCGTCGACATCGGTCAGCGCGTCGAGCAGGTAAAGCATGCCGCCGCATTCGGCCAACAGCGGTTTGTCCGCTGCGTGATGGGCACGAATGTCGGTGAGCATCGAAGTATTGGCGGCGAGCGCCAAGTGATGCAGCTCCGGGTAGCCGCCGGGCAGGTAAAGGCTGTCGCACGCGGGCAGGTGCGCATCGTGCAGCGGCGAGAAGAACACCAGCTCGGCGCCCATGTCGCGTAGTACATCGAGGCTGGCGTCATAGACGAAGGCGAAAGCGGCATCGCGGGCCACGGCGATGCGCACGCCGTCGAGGAGGCGCGCAACTGGGTGTTCGACCGGGACGGCGAACGTGACCGCGGGCGGCAAGGCCACCTGGCACGTCTGCGCAAGGGCCGCAGCCGCGGCATCCAGACGGGTATCCAGATCGTTGAGCTCGCTGGCCTGCACCAACCCCAGATGGCGGCTGGGCAATTCGATCCCGGTTTCCCGGGACAAGGCGCCGTACCAGCGCAGCCCCTGGGTCAGGCTGCCTTCGAGCAACTGCGCATGGCGCACGGTGCCGACACGGTTGGCCAGGACCCCGGCAAACGGCAGGTCAGGCTGGTAACAGGCCAGACCCAGTGCCAGGGCGCCGAAAGTCTGCGCCATGGCCGTGCCGTCGATCACCGCCAGCACCGGAACACCGAAATGGCGCGCCAGGTCAGCGCTCGAGGGTGTACCGTCGAACAGCCCCATGACGCCCTCGATGAGGATAATGTCGGCTTCCTCGGCCGCTTCCCACAGCAGCCGCCGGCTGTCCTGCTCGCCGACCATCCACATGTCCAATTGATAGACCGGAGCGCCGCTGGCCCTGGCCAGGATCATCGGATCGAGGAAATCCGGGCCGCACTTGAACACCCGCACGCGGCGGCCCTGATTGCGATGCAGGCGCGCCAGAGCGGCGGTGACGGTGGTCTTGCCCTGCCCGGAGGCCGGCGCGGCGATCAGCACCGCCGGGCACTGGCGCGGTTCGGTCATAGCTCGATGCCCTTCTGGGCACGGATGCCGGCCTGGAAAGCGTGCTTGATCATGCCCATTTCGGTCACCGTGTCGGCCAGCTCGATCAGCTCGGGCTTGGCGCCACGGCCGGTGACGATCACATGCTGCATGGGGGGACGCGCCTGCAGATCGCTCAGCACCGTGTCCAGATCGAGATACCCGTGCTTGAGCGCGATATTGAGTTCGTCGAGCACTACCAGGCCAATGGCTGGATCGCGCAGCAGTTGCCTGGAGACTTCCCAGGCCGCTTCGGCGGCCGCGATGTCACGCTGGCGATCCTGGGTTTCCCAGGTGAAACCTTCGCCCATCACGTGGTAGCGCACCTGCTCGGGAAAGCGCCGGAAGAACAGCTCCTCGCCGGTGCTGTTGCGCCCCTTGATGAACTGCACCACGCCGCACTGCAAGTCGTGACCCATGGCCCGCGCGAGCATGCCGAAGGCCGAGCTGCTCTTGCCCTTGCCGTTACCGCTGAGCACCAGCAGCAAGCCACATTGGTTGGGGGAGTTGGCGATGCGTTCGTCGATCACGGCTTTCTTGCGCAGCATACGCGCCAGGTGACGGGCGTCGCGCTCGGCTGTTTCGTTCATGGTGGCTCTCCGCTACACCTGCGCGCAGGCGGCATCGACGCGACACCGTGGCCGACTGGCCGGACAGTGAACGTCAATGCCGCTCTCCCCGCGCGACAGAAGATGGATCAGGGCACGCCCCAGGCCCACGCCATCGTGGGATGAACGCAGGTTCTGCAACGAGCCGTAAAAAGTGCACCAGGCCGGTCTCCGGGCTCACGAGCGGGGTCTGTACACCCAGGCGACACGCCTTCCCGAATCGCTTCAGTGGCATCGTGTGCAGCCTTGACTCGTCTACCGTTGCGGGGGCAGCGCCGGCATTGCGCGTAAACGCTGCGCACCGGCTTCCCTGTTTCACCCGGGTCGATCGCCTGATCGCCGAGCACCTGGAACAGCCGCGCAGGTTAGAGGGTTGCGCCCGGAGCGTCAATTGATCCACCACCGCTGCTGACGGACAACGCGGTTGAACCTTGCCCAGGCCCGGTGCCTCTACCCTGTGTGAACAAAACCTCAGAGAGCCCGACCATGCACAAGACCCGCCTCGCTACATTGATCCTGCTGGCAGCCGGCCTCGCCGCCTGTGGTGAAACGTCATCGTTGCAGGTCAGCGACGGGACCGGGCCCTCGCCCAAACTGCCCGAGCCCAACAAGACCCTGATCCCCACCGTCAACATCGCACCGGCCGTAGGCTGGGCCGAAGGGGGCAAGCCCACAGCGGCGCCCGGTACTCAAGTAGCCGCCTTCGCCGCGGACCTGGACCACCCCCGCTGGCTCTACGTGCTGCCCAACGGAGACGTGCTGGTGGCTGAAACCAACTCCCCGGCCAAGCCGGACGACAGCAAAGGCATCCGTGGCTTCGTCATGGAGAAGGTGATGAGCCGCGCCGGCGCGGGCGTGCCCAGCGCCAACCGGATTTCCCTGTTGCGCGACAAGGACGGTGACGGTGTGGCCGAAACCCGCACGGTCTTCATCGCCAACCTCAACTCGCCCTTCGGCATGACCCTGGTCGGCAACGACTTCTATGTGGCGGACACGGACAAGCTGCTGCGCTTCAAGTACATCGACGGCGCCACCTCGATCAGCGGCGCGGGCGAGAAAGTCGTCGACCTGCCGGGCGGCACGCTCAACCACCACTGGACCAAGAATGTCATTGCCAGCCCCGACGGCAAGAAGCTCTACGTCACCGTCGGCTCGAACAGCAACGTTGGCGAAAACGGCATGGAGCAGGAACAGGGTCGTGCAGCGATCTGGGAAGTGGACGCTGCCACCGGCCAGCACCGTATCTTCGCCTCCGGCTTGCGCAACCCCAACGGCATGGCCTGGGAACCGAAGACCGGCAAGCTGTGGACAGCCGTGAACGAACGTGACGAAATCGGCAGCGACCTGGTGCCCGACTACATCACCTCGGTCAAGGACGGTGGCTTCTATGGCTGGCCCTACAGTTACTACGGTCAGCACGTAGATGTGCGTGTCGAGCCGCAGAACCCTGAACTGGTGGCCAAGGCCATTGCTCCCGATTACGCAGTCGGCCCGCACACCGCTTCGCTGGGCCTGAGTTTCGCCGACGGCAGTGGCTTGCCCGCACCTTTCACCACCGGCGCCCTGATCGGCCAGCATGGTTCCTGGAACCGCAAGCCGCACAGTGGTTACAAGGTGGTGTTCGTACCGTTCGTGGACGGCAAGCCGAGCGGTCAACCGATCGATCTGCTGAGCGGCTTTCTCAATTCAGACGAGAAGGCCATGGGTCGCCCGGTCGCGGTATTGCCCGATCACAAGGGTGGAGTACTGGTTGCAGACGATGTGGGCAACAAGATCTGGCGAGTCACTGCCGCCAAGTGATATGGCTTTAACAGGGCGAGGACACTCGCCCTGTTGCCGTCACGGGTTGCGGGCCAACTGGCCTGGTTGTAGCACCCGCTTGGCGTTGAGGTAGGCTTTCTGCCAATAGGGCTTGTTCAGGCAATCGAGCTTGACCGTACCGCCACTCGACGGTGCGTGCACGAAACGTCCCTCACCCACATAGATCCCCGCGTGGCTGACCTGCGAGCCGCCGCTGGTGGCGAAGAAAACCAGGTCACCGGACTGCAGGTGGGACTGGTCGACATCGGGGGAGCGCATGACGATCATTTCCCGAGTCGAGCGCGGCAACGCGATACCGGCGGCGTCGCGGTAGACGAAGCTGATCAGGCCGCTGCAGTCGAAGCCCGAGTCGGGTGTATTACCCCCCCAGCGGTACGGTGTACCTACTAATCCCAATGCCCGAAACAGCACGTCGTCGGCAGCGCCGACCATGTCGTTGTTCGGGTTCTTGACGATCGGGTTGATGACCTTGGGCCTCACCACCTTGGCCGGAGGCGCGCTGGCGCACCCGGCGAGGATGGCGGCCATTGCGATTGAAGCGAACACGCGTGCCTGGGTAGACATGTACCGAACCATCCTGAGCCAACTGCCGTAATAGACTAGATTCATTACCCGAAAACACAAACGGCGCTGAGGTTTTCACCTCACCGCCGCTTTGTTGCGCTGCGTCTGTTATTTGCTGGAGATCATCGTGGCAGGCGCCATGGCCAAGGCCCGCTTGGCCTCGATGAAGGTCTTGCTCCAGTAGCTGTCGCCCAGGCTGTCGACTCGTACACCACCGCTGCGGCGGCTGCTGGAGTGGATGAACTGGTCATCGCCCAGGTAGATACCGGCATGGCTGACACGACCGCGGCCGTTGGTGCTGAAGAACAGCAGATCACCCGGCTTGAGCTTGTTGCGTGCGACCAGAGGCGCCTTGACGTTGATCATTTCGCGAGTCGATCGCGGCAGGTTCATGCCCGCCTCTTCGCGAAACAGATAACCGATGAAACCGCTGCAATCGAAACCGGACGCCTTGTCGGTGCCACCGAAACGGTAGCGGGTGCCGATCAGGGATTTGCCACGTTCCAGGATGCTGTCGGCCAGGATCGGCAGGCTGTAGGCCTTGCTGCCGTCGAACTGGGCCAGTTCGTCTTCGGTGGCGATTTCGTCTTCGAAAACCAGCGAGGCCTTCGAGGGGGATTGATGCGGCTGGACGGCGGTGACCGGGTCCAGGACCTGCTGCTGGGAGACCGGGGCTTGCGCCGCGCAACCGACCAGAAGGGTCAACAGTGCGATGGGCACGAGGGGTGCTAAGCGATTGAGCATGGGCACGACCGTGACAAGGAATAGTTGAGAAGTGGCGACTATACCCGTCTGGCGATTATTTGCAAATTCAATCGAACGAAATGTGACTCCGGAGAATTATGCTGACATCTAACGCCCCGTTTTGCAGCCCGGCGTAGGGGCGTTTGCACGGTAATGGCCCAAAATCCCCGGAATCATTGGGCGATAAATGGTCGCACATAGCCATCACTGGGACTGGACAGGTATACAGATAAACCAGGTGTGCAAGTTCCGTTAGAACCGAATGGAACATCCATGAAACAGGTCATAGAGCGGTTGAATCGAGTCGCTCGACTACCAGCCCAGCGTTTCTTTGAGGAAGGGGATGGTCAGCTTGCGCTGCGCCTGCAGCGAGGCCTGATCGAGACGCTCCAGGAGGTCGAACAGCGCGCTCATGCTTCGCGTGCCACGGGTGAGGATGAAATGACCGACCTCGTCGGTCAGGTGCAGACCGCGACGCGACGCACGCAATTGCAGGGCGCGCAGTTTGTCCTCGTCGGACAGCGGACGCATCTGGAAGATCAAGGCCAGGGTCAGGCGGGACTTGAGGTCGGCGAGCTTCACCGGCAGTTCGCGAGGCGAGTGGGAGGCGGCGATCAGCAAGCGGCGGCCGCTGTCGCGCAGGCGGTTGAACAGGTGGAACAGGGCCTCTTCCCATTCCGGCTTGCCGGCCACCACTTGCAGGTCATCCAGGCAGACCAGCTCGTACTGGGCCAGGTCATCGAGAATGCCCACGCCGCGATCGAGCAACTCGGCCAGGGGCAGGTAGACCGCCGGTTCGCCCAGTTGCTCGAAGCGCAGGCAGGCAGCGTGCAACAAATGGGTGCGCCCTACCCCATGCTTGCCCCACAGGTAGATCAGACTTTCGGTCCACCCGGCCTCGGCTTCGCACAGGCGCTCGACGTAGCCGAGTGCCGCGGCATTGGCGCCTGGGTAGTAATTGATGAAGGTCGCGTCATCCCGCAGACGCACACCTAGGGGCAGCTGAATCGGTTTCATGCTGGCTGAACAGCTCTGGGATCGAGCTGCAACGGGCCTCAATGTGAAGTGTGCAAAGTCTATACCTGCCCGAGCAGCCGCACAATGCGCAACACTGCTTGATAAATCAACGGTTTACCGGGGCCTCTGAAGGCCCCGGCGGCCAGTCGCGTTCAGAGGTCCGGATCCTCGGACCCGGCATAGATGTCCGATTCCTTGTACAGGTCGTGCATGTGCCGTACCAACACCATGATCACCGCCGCCACCGGCAAGGCCAGCAGCACACCGGTGAAACCGAACAGCTCGCCGCCGGCCAGGATGGCGAAGATCACCGCCACCGGATGCAGGCCGATGCGATCGCCCACCAGCAGGGGCGTCAGCACCATGCCTTCGAGCGCTTGGCCAATCATGAACACGGCCACGATGGCAATCAGGTGGAAAGGATCCAGACCGAACTGGAACAGCCCGGCGATGATCGCCGACCCGATGCCGATGACGAAGCCCATGTACGGCACGATGGCCGCGAGCCCCGCCACGACTCCGATCAACAGGCCCAGTTGCAGGCCCACCAGCATCAACCCGGTGGCATAGATCACGCCCAGGGCCAACATCACCAGCAACTGCCCGCGCACGAACGCGCCGAGCACCTCGTGACACTCGCCCGCCAGGCGTACGATCTGCCCTTCGCGCTGACGCGGGAGCAGGCTGCGGATCTTAGCCATCATCAGGTCCCAGTCGCGCAGCAGGTAGAACGCCACCACCGGGATCAGCACGAAGTTGGCCAGCCAGGCCATCAGCGCCAGCCCGGAGGCAGTGGCCTGGGACAGGATCACCCCGACCACGTCGGTGGTCTGCCCCATATGGCTGCTGATGGCAGCCTTGATCTGGTCGAATTTCCAGAAGCCTTCGGCCAGACCCAATCGGGTTTGCACCCACGGCAGGGCCGTGTGCTGCAGCCAGTCGAGCATCTGCGGAGCCATCTGGTACAGGCTGACGAGCTGCTTGGCGAGCATGGGGATCACCACCAGCAGCGCCAGCACTAACAGCAGGGTGAACAGAGCGAACACCACCACCACACCCCAGGTCCGCGACAGCTTCCATTTCTCCAGCTTGTCGACCAATGGATCGGCCAGATAGGCCAGCAGGATACCCACCAGGAATGGCGAGAGAATCGGGTGCAGTACATAGAGGAAGACGCAGAGCAGCAACACTGCCCCCAGCCAGAACCAACGGCGCATATCAGTCATCAGGCAGCTCAGCTATATATAGAAGAGATGAAAAGCGGATTCAGTCAGCGAGAAACGAATGCACCACGAGAGCGGCGGCGCATTTTCTCGACCACTTACCAGCGGAAGTTCAGGTCCGGTGCGGGTTGCGCCGCCGGTACCGGTGCGCCGGGGGCGGCCTGGGCATCGACCGGTACGACCGGCGCCTGGTACGGCACTTCCTGCACTTTGGCCAGACCCAGCTGGGCGCGCAGTTGTTCGGCGCTGCCGGTCACGCGATAGACCACCTTGTCGCCGTCCACGGTACGCACTCGCGCACCATAGGATTCAAGCAAGCGACCCATCTGCGCGTAACGCTCCAGGTTCATGCCTTCCACCGCCAGGGTCATTTCGGTGCTGGCGCCGGGTTTGGCGACGAAGCGCGTGGCCAACCGCTGGCTGACAGCCAAGAGCACGGCATCGGCAAGGGCCGCTTGATCCGCGCCCTCGGCCTTGCCCTGCTCACGCTGGCTGCCCAGCCACAGGCGCCAGGTGCCCGACCATTTGCCCTCTTCTTCACGGGCATGTACGGCCAGCAGAGCATCGGCGCCGTAGCGCTCGGAAGCGCTGCGCAATGCTGCCGGATCGCTGGCCTCGATGTTCTGCGCGGTGCCGACGCCCTGCTCGCCGAGATCGGCCAGGGGCAGGCGCAACGGCAGGCCGCGGTGCTGAGCCGCACGGCGCAGCGGCTCGGCGGCCGATTGCCCGTCGCCAACCAGGCTGCTGCCCTCTACGCTGTCGCTCAACCACCAGCCCAGGATCGAAGGGCGGTTGCTGCCCCATGTCGGCAGGCCGGCCGAGCGCAGGGCATTATCGGTACTGGCAATGTCGAAATCGACCTGCAGCGACTCCGGTGGGCCGGCATCGTAGCCGTACTGGCTGATGATCTGCTGCGGATCCTGGCGCACGCTGGCCAGGCCGGGGTTGGCAATCGCCTTGGCATCGCCGGTCAGGCGCAGCACCAGGGTCTCCAACGCTCGCTGGGTAGCCTGGGTACGTTCCTCGGGCGTCTGGCTGGCCACGGGCTCGCGTACCTGATACAGGTTGCTGATGGTTTCGGCGTGAAGCGGCACGCTCGACAAGGTGATGCAGGTGGCTAGCAGGTAGTGGCGCAGACGCATGGACGTTTCCCGACGGTGATAGCGGATTGAGGCTGTGACCGTACAATCGGCAAAAAGCTCAGTGGTCAATCTCGGCGCCCAATGTAGCATGACCACGCAACCCTTGGCTGCGGCCGACCTGGCGCCGGTATGCGGACAACCATCGAACCGCGCTGGTGACGTTCGGGCAAGCCTGATAAAATCGCGCGCCTTCGTGGATCGACGACGGTCGACTCCCCCGACTCCCTCCTTTAAAGGCCTGGATCATGAGCAATAAACCCTCCGTGAGCTACAAGGACGCCGGTGTAGACATCGACGCCGGTGAAGCATTGGTCGAACGCATCAAAGGCGTCGCCAAGCGCACCGCGCGCCCGGAGGTCATGGGCGGCCTGGGCGGTTTTGGTGCCTTGTGCGAAATCCCGGCCGGCTACAAGCAGCCCGTCCTGGTGTCGGGCACCGACGGCGTGGGCACCAAGCTGCGTCTGGCGCTGAACCTCGACCGCCATGAAAGCATCGGCATCGACCTGGTCGCCATGTGCGTCAACGACCTGGTGGTGTGCGGCGCCGAGCCGTTGTTCTTCCTCGACTACTACGCCACCGGCAAGCTCAACGTCGACACCGCTGCCACCGTGGTCACCGGTATCGGCGCCGGTTGCGAACTGGCCGGCTGCTCCCTGGTGGGCGGCGAGACGGCCGAAATGCCGGGCATGTACGAAGGCGAAGACTACGACCTGGCCGGCTTCTGCGTAGGCGTGGTCGAGAAGGCCGACATCATCGACGGCAGCAAGGTCGCCAACGGCGACGCGCTGATCGCCCTGCCCTCCTCGGGCCCGCACTCCAACGGCTATTCGCTGATCCGCAAGGTCATCGAAGTCGCCGGTGCCGACATCGAGAACGTCCAACTCGACGGCAAGCCGCTGACCGACCTGCTGATGGCACCCACGCGCATCTACGTCAAGCCGCTGCTGCAACTGATCAAGGACACCGGCGCCGTCAAGGCCATGGCCCACATCACCGGTGGCGGCCTGCTCGACAACATCCCGCGCGTTCTGCCAAAAGGTGCCCAGGCCGTGGTCGACGTCGCCAGCTGGCAGCGTCCCGCCGTGTTCGACTGGCTGCAGCAGCAGGGCAATGTCGATGAGCACGAAATGCACCGTGTGCTGAACTGCGGTGTCGGCATGGTCATCTGCGTGGCTCAGGCCGACGTCGAGAAGACCCTGGCCTCCCTGCGCAGTGCCGGCGAGCAGCCGTGGGTCATCGGTGAAATCGCCCAGGCCGCCGAAGGCGCCGCTCAGGTCGAACTGAAGAACCTCAAGGCTCACTGATGCCTTCGACCTGTAACGTAGTGGTGCTGCTGTCGGGCACCGGCAGTAATCTGCAGGCGTTGCTGGACAGCATGCAGGCGGGCCACCCCGCCCGCATCGCTGCGGTGATTTCCAATCGCGCCGATGCGCTCGGCCTGCAGCGCGCCCGCGATGCAGGCATCGAGGCACGGGTGCTGGAGCATCAAGGTTTCGCTGATCGCGAAGCCTTCGATGCGGCCCTGATCGACCTGATCGATCAGTACCAGCCGCATCTGGTGGTGCTGGCCGGCTTCATGCGCATCCTCAGCCCGTCCTTCGTGCGCCACTATCACGGCCGTCTGCTGAACATCCATCCCTCCCTGCTGCCGCGCTACAAAGGCCTGCATACCCACCGTCGCGCCCTCGAGGCAGGTGATGCCGAGCACGGCTGCAGCGTGCACTTCGTCACCGAGGAACTCGATGGCGGACCACTGGTCGTACAGGCAGTGATTCCGGTACAGTCGACCGACACGCCAGAGACCCTGGCGCACCGGGTGCATGCCCAGGAACACCAGATCTACCCGCTGGCAGTGCGCTGGTTCGCCGAAGGCCGTGTGCGCCTCGACGAACACGGTGCACTGCTCGATGGCCAGCCCCTGCCGGCTTGTGGCCATTTGATTCGACCCTAGGAGTTTATATGCGTCGCGCCCTGCTCTTCGCCGCTGCCCTGCTGGCCCTTCCGGTCCATGCCGCAGAGCTCAAGCCTTTTTCCGCCAGCTACACCGCCGACTGGAAGCAGTTGCCCATGAGCGGCACTGCCGAGCGCAGCCTGAGCAAGAACGCCAGTGGCGACTGGACCCTGGCTTTCAAGGCCTCGATGATGATCGCCAGCCTGACCGAAGTCAGCACCCTGCGTGTCGATAAAGAGGCCATGCTGCCGGAAACCTACACCTTCGAACGTGGCGGCCTGGGCAAGGCCCGCAAGGTCGACCTGGACTTCGACTGGGCAGCCAAGAAAGTCACCGGTACCGACCGTGGCGATCCGATCAACCTGCCGCTCAACAACGGCGTACTGGACAAGTCCACTTACCAGTTGGCCCTGCAACACGACGTGGCCGCCGGCAAGAAGAGCATGAGCTATCAGGTGGTCGATGGCGACGAGATCGACACCTATGATTTCCGCGTGCTGGGCACCGAAAAGGTCGAGACCAAGGCTGGCCAGGTCGATGCGATCAAGGTCGAGCGGGTGCGTGACCCCACGCAGAGCAAGCGCATCACCGTGCTCTGGTTCGCCAAGGACTGGGACTACCTGCTGGTGCGCCTCCAACAGGTGGAAACCGATGGCAAGGAATACAACATCATGCTGCTGGACGGCACGGTGGACGGAAAATCGGTGAAAGGCAGCTGAGCAGCTGCATAGCACTGAAACGAAAAGGGCCCTGCGGGGCCCTTTTTTGTGGGCGGATATCCGCCATGCACAGGCCCTTCAGGGGCGACCGGGGCGGATTCCCGCCACTTGTACAGCTATGTGACGACAACCATACCCCTGCCTAGGCCGCAGCCACTCGCGCTGTGGCCATCAGTACGCAACTATGGCACGGCACCTGCAATACAGTCGGCAGAGGCCTGCCAATGCGCAACTCGCCCACAACAAATCCCTCCAGACAGGAGGGTTCGTGCTTTAGGTGTCGCGACCACTCCGGAACGGGTGCCAGGCGATACACTTGAGGAACTTGCAAATGACGACTCGTCAGCCACTGTACAAATCGCTGTATTTCCAGGTGATCGTCGCGATCATCATCGGTATCCTGATCGGCCACTTCTACCCTCAGTTCGCGGTCAAGCTCAAGCCTTTCGGCGACGGCTTCATCAAGCTGATCAAGATGGTCATCGCCCCTATCATCTTCTGCACCGTGGTCAGTGGTATCGCCGGTATGCAGAGCATGAAATCGGTCGGCAAGACCGGTGGCTACGCCCTTCTGTACTTCGAAATCGTCTCGACCCTGGCACTGATCATCGGCCTGGTCGTGGTCAACGTGGTCAAGCCGGGTGCCGGCATGCACGTCGACGTATCGACCCTGGACGCCAGCAAGATCGCCAGCTATGTCTCGGCAGGCGCTGACCAGAGCATCGTCGGCTTCATCCTCAACGTGATCCCGAACACCATCGTCGGCGCCTTCGCCAACGGCGATATCCTTCAGGTGCTGATGTTCTCGGTGATCTTCGGCTTCGCCCTGCATCGCCTGGGTGCCTACGGCAAGCCGCTGCTGGACCTGATCGATCGCTTCGCGCACGCTATGTTCAACATCATCAACATGATCATGAAGCTGGCCCCGCTCGGTGCGTTCGGTGCCATGGCCTTCACCATCGGTGCCTACGGCGTGGGTTCGCTGGTGCAGTTGGGCCAGTTGATGATCTGCTTCTACGTCACCTGCGTACTGTTCGTGCTGCTGGTGCTGGGCGCCATCTGCCGCGCCCACGGCTTCAGCGTGATCAAAGTGATCCGCTACATCCGTGAAGAGCTGATGATCGTTCTGGGCACTTCCTCCTCGGAATCGGCACTGCCACGCATGCTGATCAAGATGGAACGCCTGGGTGCACAGAAATCCGTGGTAGGCCTGGTGATCCCGACCGGCTATTCGTTCAACCTGGACGGTACCTCGATCTACCTGACCATGGCCGCCGTGTTCATCGCTCAGGCGACCGACACCACCATGGACATCACCCATCAGATCACCCTACTGCTGGTACTGCTGCTGTCCTCCAAAGGCGCCGCTGGCGTCACCGGTTCGGGCTTCATCGTGCTGGCCGCCACCCTGTCGGCCGTAGGCCAGCTGCCGGTAGCTGGCCTGGCGCTGATCCTGGGTATCGACCGCTTCATGTCCGAAGCACGTGCACTGACCAACCTGGTCGGTAACGCTGTCGCCACCCTGGTGGTTGCCAAGTGGGTAGGCGAGCTGGACGAGAAAGTCCTGCAGACCGAGCTGGCTTCCGGTGGCCGAGGCATCGTCGATGGTCGTCCGGAAGATGATCTGGGCGTGGCCGAAGGCCGCGATCCGGTTCAGGACACCACGACTCAGGGCACTACCCTGCGCTGATCGGCTGTAGAACTGAAAAAACCCATCTTCGGATGGGTTTTTTATTGGATGAAATTTGTTTCACCGCCGTGAACTCGCTGCGACAATCCGCCGCAGGGCACGTCCTGCGGGCGTTTGCGGATTGTCTCTATTTCAGTAAAAAACTGTTGCAGAAAACGTCTGTTTACTTAGCAAGCTACTCAAATCTATAACAAAGACCTGCACACGCCACGTGCAGATATTCGAGGCAGCTATTCGAGACAGGAGCTTTCCCATGACAGTAAAAGTGACCGAACGCGACGAAGCCCACATGTCCCACGAAGGCGTGGCGGCAGGCATCCAGATATGGGATGTCTATCAACAGGACCTGTTGGTGGGGATGTTCCATAACGAGAACGATGCTCAGAGCTACAAGAACGAACTGGAAACACTCGAAAGCCAACGCGCTTCGAATTGACCGTTCGCCGCGCAAGAAAAACCCCGCTCAGGCGGGGTTTGTCGTTTCAGTGGGTTACCACATCAAGTCGTCCGGAATCTTGTAGGCGGCGTAAGGATCTTCCGCCGAATCGACTTCTTCGGTCGCCACGTTGAGCATCACGATGCGCTGCGGCGCGCGTTCCTGCACCTTGAGCGCAGCCTCGCGCGGGATAACCTCGTAGCCACCTCCATGCTGGACGATGGCCAGCGAACCGTTGCTCAGCTTGCTGCGCATCAGGTTATTGACCGACAGGCGCTTGACCTTCTTGTCGTCGACGAAGTTGTAGTAGTCCTCGGTAGTCAGCTTGGGCAGGCGGGTCGCTTCGATCAGTTGCTTGACCTGGGCAGCGCGTGCCTTCTCCTCGACCTTCTCCTGCTGCTGGCGATTGAGCTCCTGGTCGCGGCGCGCCTTCTCGGCCATGGCTTCCTGGGCGATGCGCTTCTGCGTGTCGTCGATTTCGACCTGGCCCTTGTTCTCCAGGCGCTTCTGTTTCTGCTTGTCCTTGCTGACTTGCTTGACCTGCTTCTGGTTGACCAGTCCAGCTTTCAACAATTGGTCGCGGAGGGAAAGGCTCATGGTGTTCTGCTCACTTATAAAACGGCTCAGCCACAGCTGGGCAGATTCTGTTCCTGACGTTTGGCCTCGCCCCACAGGGCGTCCATGTCTTCCAGGGTGCAATCTTCGATGTTGCGGTGGGTGTCGCGCAATGCCTGCTCGATGAAACGGAAGCGCCAGTCGAACTTGACGTTGGCGCCGCGCAGGGCGTTCTCCGGATCCACCTTGAGGTGGCGAGCCAGATTGACCACGCTGAACAGCAGGTCACCGATTTCCTCGGCGACTGCCGGTGCATCGTCTGCGGCCATGGCCTGAAGCACTTCGTCCAATTCTTCGCGGACCTTGTCCAGCACCGGCAGCGGCCCAGGCCAGTCGAAGCCGACCATCGCCGCGCGCTTCTGCAGCTTGGCTGCGCGCGCGAGAGCGGGCAGCGCGGCGGGTACATCATCGAGCAGGGACAGCTGCTCACCCCCCCCGCCTTTTTCCGCGCGTTCCTGGGCCTTGATCTCTTCCCAGCGCTGCTTGACCTGGTGTTCGTCCAGGCGCGGCGTGTCCAGCGCGGCGTACAGATCGCCGGTGGGGAACACGTGGGGATGGCGTCGAATCAGCTTGCGGGTGATACCGTCGACCACGCCGTCGAATTCGAAGCGGCCCTCCTCGCGCGCCAGCTGGCTGTAATAGACCACCTGGAACAATAGATCGCCGAGCTCGCCCTTGAGGTGCTCGAAGTCTTCGCGCTCGATGGCATCGGCCACTTCGTAGGCTTCTTCCAGGGTGAACGGGACAATGCTGGCGTAGGTTTGCTTCACATCCCACGGGCAACCGTGCTGCGGGTCACGCAGCCGGGCCATGAGATTGAGCAGGTCTTGCAGTGTATACATGCTCGGACTCGTTGCAGAGGTGTCGGGATCCGCGAATTTACGGCGTGCGGTTACGCCGTGTCTCGATGATGTTCGGCAGCTGGGAGATCCTGCCGAGCAGGCGCCCGAGGGCGTCCAGGCCGGGGATCTCGATGGTCAGCGACATCAGCGCGGTGTTGTCTTCCTTGTTCGAGCGGGTGTTGACCGCCAGCACGTTGATCCGCTCGTTGAGCAGGATCTGCGAGACGTCGCGCAGCAGGCCGGAGCGGTCGTAGGCGCGGATGATGATGTCGACCGGATAGGTCAGCACCGGCACCGGCCCCCAGCTGACCTGGATGATGCGCTCCGGCTCGCGACCGCCGAGCTGCAGCACCGAGGCGCAATCCTGGCGGTGGATGCTCACACCGCGCCCCTGAGTGATGTAGCCGACGATGGCATCGCCGGGCAGCGGCTGGCAGCAACCGGCCATCTGCGTCATCAGGTTGCCCACGCCCTGGATCTGGATATCGCCGCGCTTTCCCGGCTTGTAGCCGGTGGCCTTGCGCGTGACCAGTTCCACCGGCTCGTTGCCGCGCTCGGGCTCGACCAGTTGCTGCGCCGAATTGACCAGATGGGCCAGGCGCAGATCGCCTGCACCCAGGGCGGCGAACATGTCTTCGGCGCCTTTGTGGTTGGCTTTTTCGGCAAGCTGGTCGAAGTCCACCTGGGGCAGGCCCAGGCGGCTGAGTTCGCGCTCCAGCAGCGACTTGCCGGCGGCGACGTTCTGGTCGCGTGCCTGCAGCTTGAACCAGTGGACGATCTTGGCCCGCGCCCGGGACGTGGTGACGTAGCCGAGGTTGGAGTTGAGCCAGTCGCGGCTGGGCGTGCCGTGCTTGCTGGTGATGATCTCGACCTGCTCGCCGGTGTTCAGGCTGTAGTTGAGCGGGACGATGCGGCCGTTGATCTTGGCGCCACGGCAGTTGTGGCCGATCTCGGTGTGCACGCGGTAGGCGAAGTCCAGCGGGGTCGCGCCCTTGGGCAGGTCGATGGCGTGGCCGTCGGGGGTGAAAACGTAGACCCGGTCAGGCTCGATGTCGACCCGCAACTGGTCGGCCAGGCCGCCGATATCGCCCAGCTCCTCATGCCATTCCAGGACCTGGCGCAACCAGGAGATCTTTTCTTCGTACTGGTTGGAGGTGGACTTGACGTCGGTGCCCTTGTAGCGCCAGTGCGCGCAGACGCCCAGCTCGGCTTCCTCGTGCATGGCGTGGGTGCGGATCTGCACTTCCAGCACCTTGCCCTCGGGACCGATCACCGCCGTGTGCAGCGAGCGATAGCCGTTTTCCTTGGGGTTGGCGATGTAGTCGTCGAACTCCTTGGGAATGTGCCGCCACAGCGTGTGGACGATCCCCAGCGCGGTGTAGCAGTCGCGCATTTCCGGGACCAGCACGCGCACCGCGCGCACGTCGTAGATCTGGCTGAATTCCAGGCCCTTGCGCTGCATCTTGCGCCAGATGGAATAGATGTGTTTCGCCCGCCCGCTGATGTCGGCCTTGACCCCGGTCTCGAGCAGCTCGTTGTGCAACTGGCTCATCACCTCGGTGATGAAACGCTCGCGATCCAGCCTGCGTTCGTGCAGCAGCTTGGCGATCTGCTTGTACTGATCGGGCTCCAGGTAGCGAAATGAAAGGTCTTCGAGCTCCCACTTGATGTGGCCGATGCCCAAGCGATGCGCCAGTGGCGCGTAGATGTCGAACACCTCGCGCGCGACCCGGTTGCGTTTTTCATCGTCGGCGCCCTTCACCGCGCGGATCGCGCAGGTGCGCTCGGCAAGCTTGATCAATGCGACGCGGACATCGTCGACCATGGCCACGAGCATCTTGCGCAGGTTCTCGACCTGCACCTGCGAGCCCAGCACCATGGATTGGCGCGGGCTGAGGCTGGCGCTGATGGCGGCCATGCGCAGCACGCCGTCGATGAGCTTGGACACGGTGCTGCCGAAGCGTCGGCCGACGTCTTCAAGGCTGGCCTTGCCCTCGCGGACGGCCCGGTAGATCACCGCGGCCATCAACGAATCCTGGTCGAGCTTGAGATCGGCGAGGATCTCGGCGATCTCCAGGCCCGCCTGGAAACAGGAGGTGCCGTCGGCCCAGGAGTGCTGGGCCGGGTTGCCCTGCAGCTCGGCGGCCTGGGCGAATTCACAGGCCTGCTTCAGGGCTTCGCGATCCAGCACCAGATCGACGCTGACGATATGATCCAGCCATGCATCGAGATTGATACTGCCGTCCGTATTGATCGGCTGGTGTGCTCTCACCTGTACCATGTTGCTTACCTTTCCCTACAACACGCCGAAGCGCATCAACAGTCGCTGGCTATGACCGATGCTGGGCCGGCATCGATCAGGCGTTTCGCGCGCCAGTCGGATTGGACGGGCCGTCCTGGCCCGCTTCAAATAACGCCATGGCCTCGACATGCGCGGTCTGCGGAAACATGTCGAGGATCCCGGCTCGTTTTAGCCTGTAGCCCTGCCTCAACAATTCGACCGTGTCGCGGGCCAAAGTTGCCGGGTTACAGGAGACATACACCAAGCGTTGCGCACCCAGTGCACGGATCGTGCGCACCACCTCGAACGCGCCATCTCGGGGTGGATCCAAGAGTACCGCAGAAAAACCCTCGCGGGCCCACTCGGCGGCGTCCAGAGGCTGCGACAGGTCGCTCTGGTAAAAGTCAGTGTTATGCAAATTGTTGCTGGCGGCGTTGTCGGCAGCCCGCTGCACCATAGCCGCGACCCCTTCGACAGCCACCACCTCACGCGAGCGCTGGGCCAGCGGCAAGGCGAAGTTGCCCAGCCCGCAGAACAGGTCAAGGACCCGCTCCTGGGGGGTGGGCGCGAGCCAGTCCAGGGCCTGCGCGATCATCGCATCGTTGACCGCCGCATTGACTTGGACGAAGTCGCCCGGCCGGTAGGCCAGCTCAAGGTTCCAGGGCGCCAGGGCGAAACCCAGCGAGGCGTCCGCCTGCACGGGCGCTGGCTCGCCTTCGCCCTGCAGCCACAGTTGCAGGTTCGCGGCGGCGCAGAAAGCCTGCAGCGCTTGCAAGTCAGTATCAGCCAGTGCCGCAGTGTGGCGAAGCAGCAGCGCCAGTGAAGTACCTGCGTACAGCTCGACGTGGCCGAGCACCTGGGGCTTGGCAAAACTGCGCAGCAGCGTCGGCAGCTGTTCGACGACCGGCTGCAGGGCAGGCACCAGCACCTGGCATTGGGTGATGTCGACGATGTCCTGGCTCGCCGCCGCGCGGAACCCCACCGCCAGGTGACGGGCCTTGGGGTCCCAGCGCACGGCCAGCCGAGCACGCCGGCGATAGCCCAGCTCGGGCCCGCTCAGCGGCGCCGCCCATTCCTGCGGCTCGATGCCGGCCACGCGCGACAGCTGCTCGGCGAGCAGGCGCTGCTTGAGGGCCAACTGCTGATCATGGGGCAGGTGCTGAAGGCTGCAGCCACCACAGGTGCCGAAATGCGGGCACGGCGCCGGGCGGCGCAGCTCGCTGGCGACCAGCACGCGCTCGCAACGCGCTTCGACGATCTTGCCGTGGGCGTTGAGCACCCGGGCTTCGACCTGCTCACCGGCCAGGGCGCCGCTGACGAACCAGGTGCGCCCTTCGAAAAAGGCGATGCCGCGTCCGTCGCTGGCCAGGCGTTCGATCGGCAGGCGCTGTTTCTTGCCGGTCGGCACTTGCGGCGCACGGGTTCCGCCTGTCGGCTGGAAGCGCAGGCCAGGTTTGGTTCTGGCCATCAGTTGGGTGCGTCGAAGATGCCGCTGGACAGGTAGCGATCACCGCGATCGCAGATGATCGCGACGATGACCGCATTGCTCACTTCCCGCGACAGGCGCAGCATGCCCGCCACCGCGCCGCCGGACGACACGCCGCAGAAGATGCCTTCTTCACGGGCCAGGCGGCGGGTCATGTCTTCGGCTTCCTGTTGCGCCATGTCGATGATCCGGTCGACCCGGTCGGCCTGATAGATGCGTGGCAGGTACTGTTCCGGCCAGCGGCGGATACCTGGAATGGCAGCGCCTTCCATGGGTTGCAGGCCGACGATCTGCACCGCAGGGTTCTGCTCCTTGAGATAGCGCGAAGTGCCCATGATGGTGCCGGTGGTGCCCATTGAACTGACGAAATGGGTCACGGTGCCCGCGGTCTGCTGCCAGATCTCGGGGCCGGTGCTGCGGTAGTGGGCCTCAGGGTTGTCGCCGTTGGCGAACTGGTCGAGGAGCTTGCCGCGCCCTTCGCTCTGCATGCGTTCGGCCAAGTCGCGTGCGCCTTCCATGCCTTGCTCACGGGTGACCAGGATCAGCTCGGCGCCATAGGCGGTCATCGCGGCCTTGCGTTCGGCCGTGGAGTTGTCGGGCATGATCAGGATCATCTTGTAGCCCTTGATCGCCGCGGCCATGGCCAGCGCGATGCCGGTATTGCCGGAGGTCGCTTCGATCAGGGTGTCGCCGGGCTGGATCTGCCCACGTTCTTCGGCGCGGCTGATCATCGACAGCGCCGGGCGGTCCTTCACGGAGCCGGCCGGGTTGTTGCCTTCCAGCTTGAGCAGCAAGGTGTTGCTGGTCTCACCGGCCAGGCGCTGCAGGCGCACCAGCGGCGTGTTGCCGACGCAGTCGGCGATCGTTAGGTACTGCGGGGTCATGGCGTATTCGCAATCCGGACTGCGGGGGTCGCCTATCATACCGGCAAACGCCGGATACCCATATCACGCAAAGTGCGCACCTTATAGCGTGAAAGCATAAGCAGCTGGCAAGCGCATGTTCAGCCGCAGGCCACGCGCGGTATTCTGCGCCCACAATGCACCGCCCTGGCGGGTCAGGGCATTGCGCGCAATGCTCAGCCCGAGGCCGAACCCCCCGTCGCCGGGCCGCGATCCGTCGAGGCGCGTGAAGGGATCGAAGATTCTCTGCAGGTCTGCCTCGGCGACACCACCGCCCTCGTCTTCCAGCCACAACAGCCAGTGATCGCCATCACGTTGACCACTCAAGGTCACGCGACCGGCGCTGGGCGAGTGACGAATGGCATTGCGCAAGCCGTTTTCCAGCGCCTGGGCCAGGCTGTCGAGATTGCCCTGCACCCAGCAATCGGCGTCGACTTCGCAGTGCAGTTGGCGGGCCGGCCACTGGCTTTCGAAGCAGGCATTCTCCGCCAGCATGTCCCACAGCGCCTGCACCTGGATCGCTTCGCTGGCCAGCGGCGCGCGCTCGGCATCCAGCCAGGCCAGTTGCAGGGTATCTTCGACCAGACGCTGCATGCCGTCGATCTCGCGACTCAGCCGTTCGCGCAGGCGCTGCTCGTCGAGCTCACCTTCGCAGGCCACGCGCAGGCGGCTCAGGGGTGTGCGCAGCTCGTGGGACAGGTCACGCAGGATCTGCTGCTGCAAGGCGACCGTGCCCTGCAGGCGCTCGGCCATGTGGTCGAAAGCGCGCCCCAGCTCACCTAGCTCATCGCTGCGCGCGGTGGTATTCGCGCTCAGGCGGGCGTTGAGCTGATCGGCACGCCAGGCGTTGGCCTGCTCACGCAGTTGGTTCAGAGGGACGATGAGCATGCGGTACAGCCCGATGCACAACAGCAGGGTGAACAGGCCGGGAACCAGCGCGTTGGTCAGCAACGCCCATAACCAGGCGTGCCGACCGGGTGTGAAGCGCTCGGGCAGGGCCATTACCAGGCTTCCCTGCTCCGGATGCTCGATAAAGGGGATCTGCATCCAGGGCGCGCCCCGCGAGCGGCGACTCATGGGCATCTCCAGATGGCGCAGGAACGTCAGGCGCTGCTGTTGTGCGGCGTCCAGTGGTCGACTGCTCAAGGAAGTGAGATCAGACCCCACCACGGCGATGAAACCAGGCTCGCTCGCCGACATCCGCGCAAGCCAGGCATCGACCCCAGCCCGTCCACCTTGCCCATGGGCCTGCTCGGCCGCCGCCGCGTACTGGCGCAAGGCATGGCGTGCGTCGGCGCTCAGGTAGGCATTGCGTTCCTGCAGGTACTGGCCCCAGTACCAGCTCAGCCAGATCATCAGCAGGCAGAACGCGACCAGCAGTATCGACAGTTTCCAGAACACCGAGTGGCGATGGGGCAGTTTCATGCCTCGCCGCCGCCGAACAGGTAGCCCTTGCCCCACACCGTGCGCAGTTGCTGGCGCTGGTAGCCCAGCGCCTTGAGCTTGCGGCGTATCTGGCTGACATGCATGTCCAGGCTGCGATCGTGCTGCGAATAGCCGCGCTGCAGCACATGCTGATAAAGAAAGGGTTTGCTCAGCACTTCCTCTCGCTGACGGTGCAGGGTATCGAGCAGACGGTATTCGCTGGGCGTCAGCCCCGCCGGCTGGCCGTTGACCGACACATCGGCACTGCGCTCGCAGAACTGCAGCTCGCCCTGTTGCACCACGTCCTCTCGCGGCTGCACGCGCAGACGCTCCATGGCTACCCGGCGCAGGATGGCTTCCACGCGCACCTGCAGCTCGGCCATGCTGAAGGGTTTGGGCAGATAGTCGTCGGCACCGCGACGGAAGCCGCTGATGCGATCGGCCTCGGCGCCCAGCGCCGACATCAGAATCACCGGGGTGGCCGAGCTGCGACGCAGGGCGTACAGCACATCCAGGCCGTTCATGCCCGGCAGCAGGATGTCCATCAGCACCACGTCGAACTGGTTTCGCTCGGCCAGCGCCAGCCCTTCGCGGCCGTTCTGGCACCAGGTCACTTGAAAGCCGCAGCGCCCGAGCTGCTCATGAACGTAGCTGCCCAATACCTGGTCGTCTTCGATGGCCAGGATGGTATGGGCGCCTGCTTGGACGGGATTCATTTTCGCCTGCTAGTGGGTGTCATTCTCAAGTGCGGATTATTGGAGATCACGCCGCAGCAGGCAACCTTTGCTGATCGCTGTTCGCCCACTGACCGCGTCGCACTGCCCTCTGGGGTCCGCCGTCGGTGCGCGTGACTGGCGCATCGTCCCGCCCCCCTGTATTTTCCCCCTATTGCTCAGTCAGAAAGGCGCCTGCGGCGTGTTGAAGAAACTCGGTATCAAAAGCCGCGTGCTGTTACTTGCGCTCACGCCGGCCACTTGCATGGCGCTGATTCTGGGCGGCTATTTCACCTGGATGCAGCAGTCCGACCTGCAGCGCCAGTTGCTGCAACGCGGCGACATGATCTCCGAACAGCTGGCGCCGCTGGCGGCACCGGCGCTGGTGGCCAAGGATCGCGAGCGGCTGGAACGCATCGCTGCGCAATCCCTGGAGCTGACCGACGTGCGCTCGGTGACCTTCCTGGGCGCCGACCGGACCCTGCTCGCCCACGCCGGGCCCATGATGCTCAACGCCGTGCCCATCGGTAACAGCACCCACTCGCTGCAACGCAGTGGCTTCGATGCGACGCGCTACCTGATGCCAGTGTTCGGCCGCCACCGCGACCTGGCCAGTGACGAGGTTCCTGCCGAGGTCGACCACCTGCTGGGCTGGGTCGAGCTGGAGCTTTCCCACGATGGCACCCTGCTGCGTGGTTACCGCAGCCTGTTCGCCAGCCTGCTGCTGATTCTGACCGGTCTGAGCATCACCGCGTTGCTGGCGGCACACATGAGCCGCAGCATCAGTGCGCCGATTCGGCAGATCAAGGACACCGTGACCCAGATCAAGGACGGCAACCTGGAAAGTCGCGTGCCGGCCATGGGCAGCCACGAGATGGACGCACTCGCGGCTGGCATCAACCGCATGGCCGAAACCCTGCAGGACGCCCAGGAAGAACTGCAGCACAGCATCGACCAGGCCACCGAAGACGTCCGGCAGAACCTGGAAACCATCGAAATCCAGAACATCGAGCTGGACCTGGCGCGCAAGGAAGCGCTGGAAGCGAGCCGGATCAAGTCCGAATTCCTCGCCAACATGAGCCATGAGATCAGGACACCACTGAACGGCATTCTGGGCTTCACTCACCTGCTGCAGAAAAGCGAGTTGACCCCGCGCCAGCTGGATTACCTGGGCACCATCGAAAAATCCGCAGACAGTTTGCTGGGCATCATCAACGAGATTCTCGATTTCTCGAAGATCGAGGCCGGCAAGCTGGTGCTCGACAACATTCCCTTCAACCTGCGCGATCTGCTGCAGGACACCCTGACCATCCTGGCGCCGGCCGCCCATGCCAAGCAGCTCGAATTGGTCAGCCTGGTCTATCGCGATACGCCGTTGTCGTTGATCGGCGACCCGCTGCGGCTCAAGCAGATCCTGACCAATCTGGTGAGCAACGCCATCAAGTTCACCCGCGAGGGCACGATCGTCGCCCGCGCCATGATGGAAGACGAGAGCGAAGACGGTGTGCAGTTGCGCATCAGTGTGCAGGACACCGGCATCGGCCTGTCCGGCCAGGACGTGCGGGCGTTGTTCCAGGCATTCAGCCAGGCCGACAACTCACTGTCGCGGCAGCCTGGCGGCACGGGCCTGGGGCTGGTGATCTCCAAGCGGCTGGTCGAGCAGATGGGTGGCGAGATCGGGGTCGACAGTGCTCCGGGCGAGGGTTCGGAGTTCTGGATCAGCCTCAACCTGCCCAAGGCTCGCGACGACGCCGAGGACTTGCCGTCTGCGCCCCTGCTCGGCCGTCGCATCGCCATCGTCGATGGCCATGAACTGGCGCGGCAGGCCTTGCAACATCAGCTCGAAGACTGCGGTCTGGACGTGACCGACTTCAAGTCGCTGGACAAACTGGTGCTCGCCACCCATGCCGCACGGCAGGCGGGCCAGCCGCTGGACCTTGCGGTGCTGGGCATCACCGCCCACGAGATTTCGCCGGAACGTCTGGCCGTGCAGATCCGCGAGATCGAACAAAGTGGCTGTCAGGTGCTGGTGCTGTGCCCCACCACCGAGCAGGCCCTGTTCCACGCCGCGGTCCCCAACGCCGACCGCCAGCTGCAGGCCAAACCCAGCTGCACGCGCAGGTTGCGTCGCGCGCTGGCCGACCTGATCAACCCCAAGCAGCTGCGCTACGAAAGTCCCGAGAACAGCGGCGAACGTGCGCCGCGCGTACTGTGCGTGGATGACAATCCGGCCAACCTGCTGCTGGTGCAGACCCTGCTCGAAGACCTGGGTGCCGAAGTGCGCGCGGTGGACAACGGCGCAGCGGCGATCAAGGCGGTACAGGAAGGCGGGCTCGACCTGGTGCTGATGGACGTGCAGATGCCGGAAATGGACGGCCGCGAAACCACCGAGCGCATTCGCGTATGGGAGAGCGCCCAGCTCGGCGCTGCATTGCCCATCGTGGCGCTGACCGCCCACGCCATGGCCAATGAGAAGCGCGCCTTGCTGCAGAGCGGCATGGATGACTACCTGACCAAACCCATCAGCGAACGGCAGTTGGCGCAGGTCGTGCTGAAATGGACGGGGATGGCGTTGAACCCGCAGGCGTTGGACAAAACGGCTGAGCAGCCGTTGGATACCAATACCCTGCAGGTGCTCGATGCCGCCGAGGGCCTGCGGTTGGCGGCCGGCAAGGCCGACCTGGCTGCCGACATGCTGGCGATGCTGCTGGCCTCGCTGCAGGCCGATCGCGAAGCCATCCAGTTGGCGCGGATCAACGCCGATCAGAATGCCATGATCGAGCGCGTGCATCGGCTGCACGGTGCGACCCGCTATTGCGGCGTACCGCAGTTGCGCGCGGCGTGCCTGCGCAGTGAGACGCTGCTCAAGCAGAACGATCCGGCGGCCCTGTCTGCCCTCGACGAACTGGACGAGGCCATCGTGCGGCTCGAGGAGCAGGCCCGGGCGATGGCCTGAGGCCGCGCCATGACCGGCGTGCTAGCATGTCGCGTCTATTTGGAGGACCCATGGTCGAACACGATTTCCGCTTCAGCTTGCTCAACCCCCAGCACACCCTGATCGAGTGCCGCGCGCTGATGCCCGGCCGCTACCAGGTCACCGGCAATGGCGGCTCGATCCACAACGGCGACACCCTGCTGGTGACCCTCAAGGGCAGCAAGGACCTGTCCATGCGCTTGGTGGTGGAAAAGGTCCGTCACCTGATCAACCCGCCTGGCCAATGGGTGGCCGTGGCCACCGGCCCGGTGTTCGGCGAGCTGGCGATCCATCAATGGAAGGTCAACTGCGACAGCTGCGGCAAGGTGCTCGACTTCGAGTTCGCGGTGGATGCCAAGCTCGGCACCAAGGCGCAGAAACCGGCGGCGGAAGCCCGCATTGCCGAGCTGGGCTGGAGCACTGCCAACGGCAAGCACCTGTGCCGTCAGTGCAAGGTGGCTTGAGCGGGTTGATGGTGTTTGCCTGATTCAACGCGACGGACCTGGATCCGGATTGCGCTGTACCTGATCGATTTCGGTGCGGCCGGACGCGGCTTGCGCATACCCTGTAGCAGCGGCGCGAGCCGCGTCATCGGTGCTTGTGGTGTACCTGGATGAACGCGGTGCGGCCGGACGCGGCTTGCGCCGCTGCTACAGGGGCGCGGTGTCGGTGGGGGTGGCGGGCATCGATGCTTGCGGTGTATCGGGATAAATGCGGTGCAGCTGGACGCGACAGAAATCGCAGGCACAAAAAAAGCGACCCGAAGGTCGCTTCTCTTGTGCTTCAGAGAGTTCAAGGGCTCTGAAGCGGAATCAATGGCGCAGCGGACGGGACTCGAACCCGCGACCCCCGGCGTGACAGGCCGGTATTCTAACCGACTGAACTACCGCTGCGCGTAACACTGAGAGAGATTGGTGGGTGATGACGGGATCGAACCGCCGACCCTCTGCTTGTAAGGCAGATGCTCTCCCGGCTGAGCTAATCACCCTTTGTCTCTCGGTGTGGCGCGCATTCTACGGAGCGACCCAAACTCTGGCAAGCACTTTTTTAAAAAAATTTTCGAGCGCTTCCAAACACTTAGCACAGGGATGGCGTCAGCTCCGCACACGGAGAATAATGCCCCCCTAATGTTGAGGAGTGCTTCACCCCATGTGGTTCAAAAACCTGCTTGTCTACCGTCTTACCCAGGATATCCCTTTCGACGCCGAGGCTTTGGAAACCGCACTGGCCAGCAAACCAGCACGCCCCTGCGCCAGCCAGGAACTGACCACCTACGGTTTTGTCGCGCCGTTCGGCAAGGGTGAGGATGCGCCGTTCGTTCATGTCAGCCAGGACTTCATGCTGATCGCCGCACGCAAGGAAGAGCGCATCCTGCCGGGTAGCGTGGTGCGCGATGCGGTCAAGGAAAAGGTCGAGGAGATCGAGGCCGAGCAGATGCGCAAGGTCTACAAGAAGGAACGCGACCAGATCAAGGACGAGATCATCCAGGCCTTCCTGCCCCGCGCCTTCATCCGCCGCTCGTCGACCTTCGCCGCCATCGCGCCCAAGCAAGGGTTGATCCTGGTCAACTCGGCCAGCCCCAAGCGCGCCGAAGACCTGCTGTCGACCCTGCGCGAAGTGATCGGTACCCTGCCGGTGCGTCCGCTGACCGTGAAGATCGCGCCGACCGCGACCATGACCGAGTGGGTCAAGACCCAGAAAGCCGCCGACGACTTCTATGTGCTGGATGAATGCGAGCTGCGCGATACCCATGAAGACGGCGGCATCGTGCGCTGCAAGCGTCAGGACCTGACCAGCGAGGAAATCCAGCTGCACCTGAGCACTGGCAAGCAGGTAACCCAGCTGTCGCTGGCCTGGCAGGACAAGTTGTCGTTCGTGCTGGACGACAAGATGGTGGTCAAGCGTCTGAAGTTCGAGGAACTGCTGCAGGACCAGGCCGAGGAAGACGGCGGCGAGGAAGCGTTGGGGCAGTTGGACGCCAGCTTCACTCTGATGATGCTGACCTTTGGCGAATTCCTGCCGGCCTTGTTCGAGGCCTTGGGTGGCGAAGAGTTGCCGCAGGGGATTTGATCTGCAGTAACTGCTGTGGCTCGGTAGGTGGGAGTGGTGTTTGGCCGTGAACCGGGGGCTGTGTTGTATCTGGTGGACCGTAGTGCGGCTTTCGCGGGCAGAGCCCGCTCCCACAGGGGGCCGACATGTTGAATCTATATAAGAAGGAACTACACCATGCGCGCCTTGGCCGCTTTGAGTCGCTTTGTCGGCAATACCTTTGCCTATTGGGTGTTGTTGTTCGCCGTCCTGGCGTTTCTGGCGCCTGAATGGTTCATCGGTCTCAAGCCGTTGATCGTGCCGCTGTTGGGCCTGGTCATGTTCGGCATGGGCCTGACCCTCAAGCTGGACGATTTCGCCGAAGTCGGTCGCCATCCATGGCGCGTGGCCCTGGGTGTGGTGGCGCATTTCGTGATCATGCCGGGCGTCGCCTGGCTGCTGTGTCAGGCGTTTCACCTGCCGCCGGAAATCGCCGTCGGGGTGATTCTGGTCGGGTGCTGCCCGAGCGGTACGTCGTCCAATGTGATGACCTGGCTGGCCAAGGGCGATCTGGCCCTGTCGGTGGCGATTGCAGCGGTGACCACCCTGCTCGCTCCATTGCTCACCCCGGCGCTGATCTGGCTGCTGGCTTCGGCATGGTTGCCGGTCTCGTTCATGGAGATGTTCTGGTCGATCCTGCAACTGGTGATGCTGCCGATCGTGCTTGGCGTGCTCGCGCAGAAACTGCTGGGCGCACGGGTACAGGTGGCCGTCGATGTGCTGCCGCTGGTGTCGGTGGTCAGCATCGTGCTGATCGTCTGCGCGGTGGTCGCGGCCAGCCAGGCACGCATCGCCGAGTCGGGATTGCTGATCATGGCGGTGGTGATTCTGCACAACAGCTTCGGCTTTGTGCTGGGTTACTTCACTGGCAAGGTGTTCAAGTTGCCACTGGCGCAGCGCAAGTCGCTGGCGCTGGAAGTGGGCATGCAGAACTCGGGCCTGGGTGCGGCGCTCGCCAGCGCGCACTTCTCGCCGCTGGCGGCGGTGCCCAGCGCGTTGTTCAGTGTCTGGCACAACATTTCCGGGGCGTTGCTCTCGACCTATTTCCGCCGCATGGAAGGGACCGAGCCCGGTGGATTGAAGACCGACCCTTGATCCGCTGCACTTGATCCATCGCCCAAGGATGGGCAACATAGTATTCGGCGCCGGGACGACCCGGCGCTCTCTTTCCTGCAAACGGGGACGACCCCATCTTCGATGAGGGTTTTTCCATGTCCTGGTTTCTGTTGTTTCTCGCCGGTCTTTTCGAAGTGTGCTGGGCCATTGGCCTGAAGTACACCGACGGCTTCACTCGTCCCCTTCCCACTGTGTTGACCGTGGCCGCCATGGCGGCAAGCCTGGGCCTGCTCGGTCTGGCCATGCGCGAGCTGCCGCTGGGTACGGCCTATGCGATCTGGACCGGTGTCGGTGCGGTGGGTACGGTGATCGCCGGAATCGTGCTGTTTGGCGAGTCGATGGCGTTGATGCGGATGATCAGTGTGGGTCTGATCATCCTGGGGCTGGTGGGTTTGAAGGTCAGCACCTGACCCTGGGATCTTCTGTAGGAGCGGTCGTCGGCCGCGAACCTGACACTGCGGTGCATCAGACAATCCGCAGCGCCCTGTTCGCGGCCACTGACCGCTCCTACGGGATATAACAATGCTGCCGGGGCCTCTTCGCGGGCAGAGGGCTCGCCGCCCGCCCCGCTCCCACAGGATCTGCTTCCACAGGGCCTGCTATTACAAAGCCCCCCACAAGGTTCTCTCCCACAATGAATGCATGTACACCGCTTCATTGTGGG
>NZ_JASCPM010000003.1:0-189942 GCF_029960215.1 Pseudomonas sp. PS01301
GATCAGCACGAAGAACACCGGTGTCAGCAGCAAGCCGAAGAAGGTCACCCCCAACATGCCGGAGAACACCGCCACGCCCATGGCATGACGCATCTCGGCGCCGGCGCCGGACGACAGTACCAGGGGCACCACGCCCATGATGAAGGCGAACGAAGTCATCAGGATCGGTCGCAGCCGCAAGCGGCACGCTTCCAATACGGCGGCCAGCGGATCCAGGCCTTCCTCCTGTTTGTCCTTGGCGAACTCGACAATCAGAATGGCGTTCTTGCACGCCAGCCCGACCAGCACGATCAAGCCGATCTGGGTGAAGATGTTGTTGTCGCTGCCCGCGATCATCACCCCGGCAATCGCCGAGAGCAGGGTCATGGGCACGATCAGGATCACCGCCAGCGGCAGGCTCCAGCTTTCGTACTGTGCGGCCAGCACCAGGAAGGCCAGCAGCACGCACAGCGGGAACACGAACAGCGCGGTGTTGCCCGCCAGAATCTGCTGGTAGGTCAGCTCGGTCCATTCATAGGCCATGCCGTTGGGCAACTCTTCCTTGAGCAGCTTCTCCACCGCTGCCTGGGCCTGGCCCGAGCTGAAGCCCGGCGCTGCGGCACCGTTGATCTCGGCCGTGACGAAACCGTTGTAATGCATCACCCGGTCCGGGCCGGCGGTGTCGCTGACCTTGATGAAGGTCGCCAGCGGGATCATCTCACCCCGATCGTTGCGCACCTTGAGCTGGCCGATCTGCTCGGCTTCCAGGCGGAACTGCTGCTCGGCCTGGACGTTGACCTGATAGGTGCGCCCGAAGCGGTTGAAGTCGTTGGCGTACAGCGAGCCCAGGTACACCTGCAGGGTGTCGAAGATATCGCTGATGGCCACACCGTGCGTCTTGGCCTTTTCCCGGTCGATCGCTGCATCCACCTGAGGCACGTTCACCGTGTAGCTGGTGAACAGCCCGGCCAGCTCCGGCACGCTGCGACTCTTGGCGATGATGTTCTGGGTCTGCTTGTACAACTCGTCATAGCCCAGGTTGCCGCGGTCTTCGATCTGCAGGCGGAAGCCGCCGATGGTGCCCAGGCCCATCACCGGTGGCGGTGGGAAGATCGCCATGTAGGCGTCCTGGATACCGGCGAACTTGCCGTTGAGCTCGGCGGCGATGGCGTTGGCCGACAGGCTGGCGTCCTTGCGCTGATCGAAGTCCTTGAGCGCGACGAAGACGATGCCGTTGTTGGGGCTGTTGGTGAAGCCGTTGATCGACAGCCCCGGGAAGGCGATGGCGTTCTCCACGCCGGGCTGCTTCAAGGCGATGTCCGACATGCGCTTGATCACATCTTCGGTACGGTCCAGGCTGGCGGCGTCCGGCAACTGGGCGAAGGCGACCAGGTACTGCTTGTCCTGCGAAGGTACGAAGCCGGTCGGCGTGTTGGCGAAACCGAACCAGGTCAGCACCATGAAGCCTGCGTACAGCAGCATGGCGATACCGCTGCTGCGGATCACCCGCGCGACGGTGCCGACATAGCCGTGGCTGGCCTTTTCGAAGAAGCGGTTGAAAGGCCGGAACAGCCAGCCACCCAGCAGCCTGTCGAGGAACCGGGAGAACCGGTCCTTGGGCGCGTCGTGCCCCTTGAGCAGCACCGCCGCCAGTGCCGGCGACAAGGTCAGCGAGTTGAACGCCGAAATGACCGTGGATATGGCGATGGTCAGGGCGAACTGCTTGTAGAACTGCCCGGTGAGGCCGGAAATGAACGCTGCCGGCACGAACACCGCGCACAGCACCAGGGCCGTGGCGATGATCGGCCCGGTGACCTCGCGCATGGCCCGCTCGGTGGCGGCCACCGGTTCCAGGCCCAGCTCGATGTTACGCTCGACGTTCTCCACCACCACGATGGCGTCGTCCACCACGATGCCGATGGCCAGCACCAGACCGAACAGCGACAGCGCGTTGAGCGAGAAGCCGAACATGTGCATCACCGCAAAGGTGCCGATCAGCGACACCGGTACCGCCACCAGCGGAATGATCGACGCCCGCCAGGTCTGCAGGAACAGGATCACCACCAGCACGACCAGGATCAGCGCTTCGAACAGGGTATGCACCACCGCTTCGATCGAACCGCGCACGAAAATGGTCGGGTCGTAGACGATGCTGTAGTCCATGCCTTCAGGGAACGACTGTTTCAGTTCGGCCATCTTGGCCCGAACCTGATTGGACACGTCGATGGCATTGGAGCCGGGCCGCTGGAAGATCGGCAGGGCCACTGCCGGCTGGTTGTTGAGCAGCGAGCGCAGCGCGTACTGGCTGGAGCCCAGCTCCACCCGGGCGATGTCCTTGAGGCGGGTGATTTCACCGTCGTCGGCGGCGCGCATGACGATGTTCTCGAACTCTTCCTCGGTGACCAGGCGACCCTGGGTGTTGACCGACAGCTGGAAACTGCTGGCATTGGGCGCAGGCGGGGAGCCCAGTTGGCCGGCAGCGACCTGGCGGTTCTGTTCGCGAATGGCGGTGACCACGTCGGTGGCCGTCAGGTTGCGCGACGCGGTCTTGTTCGGGTCCAGCCAGACCCGCAGCGAATAGTCGCCCATGCCGAACAGCTGCACGTCGCCGATGCCGTTGAGCCTGGCCAGTTCGTCCTTGATGTTCAAGGTGGCATAGTTGGACAGGTAGAGCATGTCGTAGCGCTGGTCGGGGGAGGTCAGGTGGACCACCATGGTCAGGTCCGGCGAGGCCTTGTCCACGGTGATGCCGATCCGGGTCACCTCTTCAGGCAGCTTTGGCTGAGTGCGGGTCACACGGTTCTGCACTTGCACCTGGGCGTTGTCCAGGTCGGTGCCCAGAGCGAAGGTCAGGGTCAGGGTCAGCTTGCCGTCTGCGGTGGACTGCGAGGACATGTACAGCATGTTCTCTACACCGGTGATGGCCTGCTCCAGAGGCGCGGCCACCGTTTCACCGATGACCTTGGGGTTGGCACCGGGGAAGCTGGCACGCACCACCACGGTCGGTGGCACCACTTCGGGGTACTCGCTGATCGGCAGCTGGAACAGCGAGATGGCGCCGGCGATCAGAATGATCAGCGACAGCACGGCGGCGAAGATCGGCCGCTTGATGAAGAATTGAGAGAAGTTCATCGCAGTGATCCCTTAACCGCGTGGAGTCGAAACGCTGGCAACCTTGACCGGCGTTGCGGGCGTGTTGCTGGCTTCCAGGGCCTGACGTTGTTCGGCCAGGGCGGCGAGGGTCGCGGGGCTGGCCATCTGGGCAACCTCGGGATCGAGCTGGGCACCGGGCCGGACGCGCTGCAGGCCATTGATGACGATGCGGTCACCCTTGTTCAGGCCGCTGCGCACGATGCGCAGGCCTTCCAATTTGGGCCCCAGCTCGATGCTGCGGTAGGCGGCCTTGTTGTCCGGGTCCATCACCAGCACGAATTTCTTGCCAAGATCGGTGCCCACCGCTTCGTCCTTGATCAGCACGGCCGAGTAGGTGGCGCTGCCCACCAGCTTCAGCCGGGCGTACAAACCAGGGGTGAAACTGCCATCCTTGTTGTCGAACACCGCGCGACCGCGGATGGTGCCGGTCTTGGGGTTGACCTGGTTGTCGACGAAATTCATGTGCCCCAGGTGCGGGTTGCCGGGCTCGTTGGAGAGGCCCAGGTAGACCGGGGTGGTCTGGCCACGCTGGCCTTGCCGGGCCAGTTGGGTGTATTTGAGGTACACCCGCTCGTCGGCGTCGAAGTAGGCGTACACCTTGTCGGTGGAGACCACGCTGGTCAGCGGCGTCACGTCGGCGGTGACGATGTTGCCAGCAGTGATCTCGGCGCGGCTGACGCGGCCGCTGATCGGCGCTGTCACGCGGGTGAAGCTCAGGTTCAGGCGGGCCAGGTCCAGCTGCGCCTGAATGCCGGCCAGCGCGGCGCGCGATTCCTGCGCGGCGCTGCTGCGGGTTTCGGCCAGCTCGGCGGAGATGGCGTTGCTCGCCTGCAGGCGCTGACCGCGCTGGGCTTCGTTGTCGCTGCGCACGGAATTGGCGCGGGCCTGTTGCAATTGTGCTTCCAGGCGCCGCACTTCGGCCTGGAACGGCCGCGGATCGATCTGGAACAGCAGGTCGCCCTTGTTCACCAGGGCGCCCTCGGTGAAGGCTACCTGGTCAATCTGGCCCGACACGCGTGGACGGATTTCAACGGTTTCCGGCGCTTCCAGGCGTCCGGTGAACTCGTCCCATTCATTGACCGGCTGTTCCAGCACCTGAGCCACGGTGACCTTGGGAGCAGGCGGGGCCTGGGCAACGTCCGGCGTTTTGCCGCAGGCGCTGATCACCATCAGCGCAAGGGCCGCCAACGGGAAACGCAACGGAGTGAGTGACTGGTGCATGTGCAGATCCGCCAATTGAGTTAAGGGAGCATTAACGATGGGGCGGATGATGCGGCGCGGGCGCGACCATCGACGAATCGAATGGTTCGAAGGTAACTATCAGCGTGAATGATGAACACCGCACCAAGTGCTTGATTTTCAGGTAGATACTAAGCTTGCTATCGATCTCATCGATAGAAGCGCGACGGCGGCTTCGGCGGTGACGGCACAGGTATACAATCTTTGAAATACTTTCCCACTGTAGGAATTTGTTCTGGCAGCGGTAGGATCAGATTCCGAAACTACTCAAGACCTCTATGAACCCCCTCCCGGAACCTTGCAGTCCCGCGCTTCCCGCAACATCCTTCCCCTGCCTGACGAGTAACCTTCCATGGAATGGCTAGCCGACCCCACGGCCTGGCTCGGCCTGGCGACCCTGATCGTCCTGGAACTGGTTCTGGGCATCGACAACCTGGTGTTCATCGCGATTCTCGCCGACAAGCTGCCGCCCCATCAGCGCGATCGCGCGCGGGTGATCGGCCTGTCCCTGGCGTTGATCATGCGTCTGGGCCTGCTGGCCAGTATTTCCTGGATGGTGACCCTGACCGAGCCTTTGTTCGAAGTGTTCGGCAAGACGTTCTCCGGGCGTGACCTGATCATGCTGTTCGGCGGTGTCTTCCTGCTGTTCAAGGCCACCATGGAGTTGCACGAACGGCTCGAAGGGCATGTCGCTCAGCGCGCTGGGGTCAAGACCTACGCACTGTTCTGGCCGATCGTTGCGCAGATCGTCGTGCTCGATGCGGTGTTCTCCCTGGATGCGGTCATCACCGCCGTGGGCATGGTGGATGAACTGTCGATCATGATGATCGCGGTGATCTTCTCCATCGGCCTGATGATCGTCGCCAGCAAGCCGTTGACCCGTTTCGTCAACAGCCACCCGACGGTGATCATGCTGTGCTTGGGCTTCCTGATGATGATCGGCTTCGCGCTGACCGCCGAAGGCCTGGGCTTCCACATTCCCAAGGGCTACCTGTACGCCGCGATCGGTTTCTCGATCCTGATCGAGGTGTTCAACCAGATCGCGCGGGCACGGCGCAAACACAAGCACCAGGACCGACCGATGCGCGAGCGCACCGCCCACGCCGTGTTGCGCCTGCTCGGCGGTCGCCGTCCGGCCAGCGAAGCCATGGACGAGGAAATCGAAGACCTGGTAGGGGAGGAGCCGAGCGAAGCGCTGTTCGATCGGCGCGAGCGGGTGATGATCAGCGGTGTGTTGAACCTGGCCGAAAAGCCGATCCGCAGCATCATGACCGTGCGTGCCCAGGTCGACTGTCTGGATTTGGACGCGTCGCGGGAAGTCACCGAGCAGACCCTGATGCAGTCGTCCTACTCACGCCTGCCATTGATCGCTCAGGGTCAGGTCGACGAGCCGCTGGGCTTCGTCCACAAGAAAGAGCTGCTCAAGCAACTGCTGGCCGGTGAGGCACCGGACCTGGCCAGCCTGGCGCGCCAGCCGATCAACCTGCTCGAAAGCTTCAGCATTCTCAACGCCTTGGAGCAGATGCGCGCGCAGTCCACGCACATCGCGTTCGTGGTCAACGAGTTCGGTGGGTTCATCGGGATTCTGACCATGACCGACATTCTCGAATCGATCGCGGGCGAGCTGCCCGACGCCAGCGAAGTGCAGGCGCCGGACATCGTCGAGCAGGACGATGGCTACCGCGTCAGCGCCGCACTGGACCTCAGGCAGATCCAGACACGCATAGGCTTCGACGCGCCGCCGACCAATGACTACCAGACCCTGGCAGGCATGGTCATGAGCCTGCTCGACCGCTTGCCCAAACAGGGCGACACCCTAGAGTGGGAGCAATGGACCCTCACCGTGCTGACGGTCGAGGAGCGTCGGGTCAAGCAGGTGCTCCTGCGCAAGCAGTCAGTAGACGTCTAGCGCGGTATCACACCGCGCGACGCGAGCGGGCCAGATGCTTGGCCCCCTCGAACATCAACACCAGCACCGCCAGCCAGATCGGCAAGTAGGTCAGCCACTGGTCTGGCGCGATGCTCTCGCCCAGCAACAGCGCCACACCCACCAACAACACCGGCTCCACATAACTGAGCAGCCCGAACAGGCTGAACGGCAGCAACCGGCTGGCCATCACGTAACAGATCAATGCCGAGGCGCTGATCACCCCCAGAATCGGGATCAGCACGTACAGCAGCGGTCGCGCGTCCATATCCGCCGATGACAGATGCCCTTGCACGATGAACAACAGCGCCGCCGGCAGCATGAGGCACATGTCCGTCCACAACCCGCCCAGGTGATCGTTGCGGCACGCGCGGCGCAGCACGAAATACACCGGGTAGCCGGCTGCCACCAGCAGCGTTTCCCAAGCGAAGCGGCCATGCTGGAACAATTCGTGGCCTACACCACAGGCGGCGCAGAGCACCGCCAGTTTCTGCAGATGCGAAAGCTGTTCGCCATACACCAGACGCCCGGTCAGCACCATGGTCAGCGGCAGCAGGAAATACCCCAACGACACTTCCAGGCTACGCCCGTGCAGTGGTGCCCACAGAAACAGCCACAACTGCACGCCCATCAGCGCCGAGGTACCGATCGATCCGAGCAGCAGTACCGGGCGCTGGGCAATGCGACGCCATACCTTGCCGATCAGCGGCAGATCGCCGCTGAGCCACATGAACAGGGTCACGCAGGGCAGGGTCAGCAGCATGCGCCAGCCGAACATCTCTTCGCCACTCAGGGGCGCCAGCAACGAGGTATAGAAATACATCACGGCGAACAAGGTCGACGCCGTGACGGATGTGATGATGCCTTTGGACAAGGGGAGCCTCGAAACGCAAAAACCTGACTGAGCCGACAATGATCTCAGGCAGCCGAGCAGGGTACAACCTGTGCGTTCAGAGGCCGTGCTTTCAGCCCTGCCGCAGTGCCCGCTCGAAATCCGTCGGCGGCATGGGCCGGGCGAACAGATACCCTTGCAGGTACTTCACCTCCCGTGCCGCCAGATAGGCGCGCTGCTCCTCGGTTTCCACGCCTTCAGCTACCACTTGCAGCCCCAGCTTGGCCGACAGCTCGATGATGCTGTCCAGCACATGCCGCGAAAGGGTGTTGACGCCGATCATGGCCACGAAGCTCTGGTCGATCTTGAGGAGGTCGACCTTGAATTGCTGCAGATAGCTCAGGCTCGACTGGCCGGTACCGAAATCGTCGATCGCAATGCTCACGCCCAGTCCACGCAGACGGTCGAACAGCCCGTGGATCTCGGCGCAGGGCTGGATCAGCTCACGTTCGGTCAGCTCCAGGGTCAAGGCGATCCGGCCTTGCGGAAAAGCATCGAGGAATGCCTTGCAGTCGTCGAACAACGCCGGGTCCTGGCAATGCCGCGCGGTGACATTGATGCCGACGTGGAAACCCTCCGGCAGGTGATCCAGGCAGGCCGCCAGTTGGTGCGCCGTGCGCTTCATCAGCAGGCGGGTCATGGGCACGATCAATCCACAGTCTTCGGCATAGGGGATGAACAAATCCGGACGGACCAGGCCTTCACGCGGATGCTGCCAGCGCATCAACACCTCCACACCGGCCCAGGTGCCCCCCTGGCTGAGCACGATGGGCTGGAAGAAGGGCACGAACTCCCCTGCATCCAGGGCGCGTTGCAGTTCCTGGTAGCGCGATGGGGAGCGGCTCATGGCCCACCGGCAGAGCCCACCGGCAACCGCCGCGATCAGCAGCAGCAGGGCGAACATCCCGATGTACTGTTCACGGATCACGGTCCAGCGGGCCCCGGCCGGGAAGCCACTGACGACGCTGAACGGATAACGCGCAGACTTCAGCTGCGTGTGGGCCACCGCCGACACGGGTGCAGTGCCTTGATGAACCTTGCCATTGGCCTCGATCCAGTTCGGACCCACCTGCAGGGTGATCGCGTTGGCCGAGCCCATCATTCGCAAGGCGTTGGACAAGTGATAGCCGTCGACGGTGCTCAATACGCTGGCCTGGCCACGGGTGGCACGATAGATCAACAAGCCGCGGTCAGGTGTCACCGGATTGCCCGCCAGCAGCCACAACTGTCCATCGACGTAGTCGAGCGGGTCCACTGCTTCGCTGACGTCGCCGGACAGCGAGCTGCAATACAGTGTGCCGGCGTCAATCAGGTTCACCGAGCGCACGAAGGGCCGCCGGGTGACCTGATCGAGCAGGGCCGGTTGCACCTGAGCGCACGGTTGGCCGGACAGCGGCAGGACTGCATCGGCGGCTGCCGCCACGTTGTCGAGGATAAGTTCGAATTGCTCGATCGCCAGTTGACTGGTGCGCACAGCCGCCGAGTTCAGCGAACGGTCGGCTTCCCAGCTCAAAATGAGCGCGCCGCAGACCAATGGCACCGCTGCCGCTACCCAGGGCAGCAGCAGACGCGAATATCGGCGTTTGGAAGCGGCGAGTTGCAACGGCATGAAGGCGACAATCCTTGTGCGCGGAGACAGCGGACGGGGAAGTCGCCATCATTTCATGAAAGCGCCTGCAGGGGCAGGCGCGGGTACCTATTTATCCTTGGATTGATCCGGTTTCTGCATTTGCACCGAGGACGGTGTGCCGTCGTTGTTGCCTTTGGTGGTGCTTTTGTCGGCGCTGTCGAAGCAGCCTTGCAGCAGCGCCAGGCTGAGCACCAGCCCAGCGAATGGAAGCATTTTCATGGTGATCTCCGGTGTTCAAGGCGTACTGGTTTGACTCGGTCGTATCCATTTGGTTGCCTGCCAGGCGCTGTCCTCCCACGACCTATTGCGACTGCGCAAGGTCACATGCAAGGCCAGTCAGCCAAGGGAGCTCGGCACGGATGAAAAAACTCAAGATCGCCACCTTCAACGTCAACGGCATCCGTGCGCATCAGGCCAACCTGATCGCCTGGCTGGAACGCGATCAGCCGGACATCGTGTGTTTGCAGGAGCTCAAGGCAGCCGACAAGGACTTCCCCGCCAGCGCGTTGGAAGCCGTAGGGTACGGTGCCCTCTGGCACGGACAGTCGTCATGGAATGGCGTTGCCATCCTGGCTCGGGACGCGCAACCTTTGGAGAGTCGCCGAGGCCTGCCCGGCGATCCGGACGAGCAGCAGAGCCGCTACCTGGAAGCAGCCGTACACGGTGTACTGGTCGGCTGCCTGTACCTGCCCAACGGCAACCCTCAGCCAGGCCCCAAGTTCGACTACAAGCTGGCCTGGTTCGAACGCCTGATCGAGCACGCCAGTACGCTGCAATCCAGCGATCATCCTGTCGTACTGGCGGGTGACTACAATGTAGTGCCCACCGATCAGGACATCTACAGCCCCAAGTCCTGGCTCAAGGACGCCTTGCTGCAACCCGAAAGTCGGGAAGCCTATGCGCGGCTGCTCGAGCAAGGCTGGACCGACGCGCTACGCGCGCTGTACCCGGAAGAGCGCATCTACACCTTCTGGGACTACTTCCGACAGCACTGGCAGAAGAATTCCGGGTTGCGCATCGATCACCTGCTGCTCAACCCGGCACTGGCGCCGTACCTGACGGACGCCGGCGTGGATGCCTGGGTGCGCAACGAGGCACACGCCAGCGACCATGCGCCGACCTGGATCCAGATCGGCACACGCAAGCGCAAGCGCTGATGCCTCAGGCGTCGGCCACCCCTCGCAGGCGCTGGGCACCCTTGCGCAGCAACTGCTCGGTGGCCGCCCAGCCCAGGCAGCCATCGGTGACCGACACGCCATAGCGCATGTGCCCACTGATGGGCTGATTGCCTTCCTGCAAGTGGCTTTCCAACATGACCGCCACCAACGACCGATCGCCGTCCAGGCGCTGCTGCAGCACATCGTCGAACACCGCTGGCTGACGCAGAGGGTCCTTGCCACTGTTGGCATGGCTGCAGTCGACCATGATCCGCGCTTTCACGCCTGCCTTGGCCAGGTCGTGATGGACTTGAGCGACACTCTGCCGGTCGTAGTTCGGGCCTCGGTGGCCGCCACGCAACACCAGGTGGGTGTCGGGGTTGCCGGTGGTGTCGATCATCGCCGGGTGCCCTTGCGGATCGATACCGAAGTGGCGATGAGCGTGTGCCGCACTGCGCATGGCATCGCAGGCCACGCCTACACTGCCGTCGGTGCCGTTCTTGAAGCCCACCGGGATGCCCAGGCCGCTGGCCAGTTCGCGATGGATCTGCGATTCGGTGGTGCGCGCGCCGATTGCGACCCAGCTCAACAGGTCATCGAAGTAGCCCGCTGCCATTGGCTGCAGCACTTCGCTGGCCAGCGGCAGGCCCAAGGTCAGCATTTCGCGCATCAGGTCGCGGCACAGGGTCAGGCCGCCCGCCATGTCGTCGGTGCCGTCCAAGTAAGGATCGTACGCCAGGCCTTTCCAGCCCACCGTGGTGCGTGGCTTTTCCACGTAGGCGCGCATCACCAGCAGCATCTCGCCGTTGAGCTCGTGGGCCAGCTGGCTCAGGTTGCGGGCGTACTCGAGTGCGGACTTTGGATCGTGCAGGGAACAGGGGCCGACCACCACCAGCAGGCGTGGGTCACGGCCTTCGAGAATGGCGCGGATGGCAAGACGGTGGTTCTGCACCTGGGCCGCGAGTGGGTCCGGTACGGGCAGCTGTTGCTTGAGCGCGAAATGGCTGGGCAGGCGATGGTTCGCCGATGTATTGGCGGCGTCCTTCACAGCGTGGGGCTGGACGAGGGTGGTGCGAGGCAGAGCGGTCAGGCTGTTGTTCATGATCAAGTTCCTGGACAGCGGCGGGGTGGTTGCCCGCTTGCGCTGTCCTATCAAGGTGTTCGACAAAGTGCCGGGGAATCTGGACTGAGGGTCATGCCACCCATGAGCGACCGGTCGGAGGCGGCAGGCTGGCCCGAACGGAGGTTGCTAAATCGCCAGAAGTCGCAAGTGTCGAAACGGTAATAAGTGAAGTAGGTCATGAAGCGTTCCTCGATTCGTGGCGAAAGTGCCGGTAGAAAGATGATGTGCTGTAAAGCGTGAAACCCTGAAAAGCAAAAACCCCCGGTCGGGGAGCCGACCGGGGGTTGAGAATTCTCTGTCAGGCGACCCCTACGAAATGGGCGCCGAGATGGGTATCAGGCGCGCCAGTGGCTAAACCAATACCCAAAATAAAAGCTTACCGGTGCACGCACAGCCGTCATTGCTGCGCAAGTCGCAGGCAAGGATGCAGGGCTGAGGGTGTTGTGCGACATTGAGCGTCTCCGATAGATGGCTGGAGCTTACTTCAGCCGTGGCGAGGGATACAAGCCCATTCTTGCAGTGGAGACGATTCAATGACTCTGTACCTACGGCCTGCAGCCAATGCCGATCTGCGGTTCGCTCGGGACCTCACTCGGCAGGCGATGCTGCCTTACTACGCTCGGCACGACCTGCTCTGGCTAGACGCCGGCTTCGACCAGGCCTGGCACTGGCGCGATAACCGGGTGATCTGCCGCGAGACGGTATCACTGGGCTACATCAGCCTTTCCAGAGATACCCAGGCCCTGTTCATTCGCGAGTTGCATCTGCTTCCGGCGCATCGTGGGCAAGGCGTGGGTCAATGGGTGCTCGAACAGGTCGCGCTGCTGGCGCGCAGTGAGCGCTTGCCGCGAATACGACTGATGGTGTTCAAGGTCAATCCCGCGCAGCGACTCTACAGCCGCAACGGTTTCGAAGTGGTGGGCGAGCAGGACAGCTTTCTGCGCATGGAGCTTGTCCTGCCCAGACGCGGCCACTGACGGCGTCTCCGGCGTGGCCTCTGTCAGCGCTGGCCAGGCTCCAGCATGACGGTGATGGTGCCCAGCTTCATGCCCAGTAGCACGGCGACCTTGTGCGCCTCGCCACGCCGTCCTTTCTTGCGTCCGGCCAGCACCTGATAGGTGGTGGCTGGGTCCACGCCATGCTCGCGCGCAAACTCTTGTACCGATTTCCCTTGCTGATCGAGCCAGGCCCTGGCTTGTGCGGCAGTCCGTATACCATGCATAGTTCAAGTCCGTTTTAGATGGTTCAAAGTAGTATTTTTCAGCACCGTTTCGGGTGTTTCGATAAAGGATTATACATTCAAATGACTGGAATCGGTCCCCGACTAAGGGAAGAGCGCGAGCGTCTGGAGCTCACGCAACGAGAGTTTGGCCAAGTGGGCGGGGTGGAACCCAATGCCCAGGGCAAGTACGAAAATGGTGAAAGATCCCCCAGAGCCGACTACTTGGCGGCTATTTCGACGATAGGCGTCGACGTTCTGTATGTCGTGCTGGGGCGCCGGACACCCCTCGCCGAGCAGGCACTTAGCGGAGGCGAGGAAAAAGTCCTAGAGACATATCGGATACTTCCTACGTCTGGGCAAGCAGCTCTCAGCAATCTGGCCAACAGCATGGCCGAGATGGCAGCGAACTATTCCGTGCGCGGCAGGGTCCAGAAAAAAATAGCGCCTGCAAAGCGTCCGGATTAATTGTCGCATCGACGTGCAACGCCATATCCATGACGCTTTGAGCTAGGTCCAAAGGGGCAATGTTTGTTACTGTGGCGGCATTCCCCGAGACCACTATTACGAGGTGTCCGTTTGATTCGGGTTCTAGTAGTCGACGATCACGACCTGGTCCGTACCGGTATCACGCGCATGCTCGCCGATATCGATGATCTGCAGGTCGTGGGCCAGGCGGAGTCGGGCGAGGGGGCGCTGCAGTCTGCCCGCGATCTCAAGCCGGACGTGGTCCTGATGGACGTCAAGATGCCCGGCATCGGTGGTCTCGAAGCCACGCGCAAACTGTTGCGCAGCCACCCCGATATAAAGGTGGTCGCCGTGACCGTCTGCGAGGAAGACCCATTCCCCACGCGCCTGCTGCAAGCTGGTGCGGCGGGGTACCTGACCAAGGGCGCAGGGCTGGCGGAAATGGTTCAAGCCATTCGCCTGGTCTTCGCCGGTCAGCGCTACATCAGCCCACAGATTGCCCAACAGCTGGCGCTCAAGTCATTTCAGCCACAGACCAGCCATTCGCCGTTCGACCTGTTGTCCGAACGGGAAATCCAGATTGCCTTGATGATCGTTGGCTGCCAGAAGGTCCAGATCATCTCAGATAAGCTCTGCCTGTCGCCAAAGACGGTCAATACCTACCGCTACCGGATCTTCGAGAAGCTTTCCGTGACCAGTGATGTGGAATTGACCTTGCTGGCGGTCCGGCATGGCATGGTAGACACCAACCTTTGACCATGACCGCTCCATTCGATCCCAGTGCCTTTCTTGCCACCTGCAGCGGACGTCCGGGCGTGTACCGGATGTTCGACGACGCCATGCGCCTGCTGTATGTGGGCAAGGCCAAGAACCTCAAGAAGCGTCTTGCCAGCTATTTCCGCAAGACCGGCCAGGCACCCAAGACGGCCGCGCTGGTGGGCAAGATCCATCAGATCGAAACCACCATCACTGCCAACGAGACCGAGGCGCTGCTGCTCGAGCAGACCCTGATCAAGGAATGGCGGCCGCCCTACAACATTCTGCTGCGTGACGATAAGTCCTACCCGTATGTGTTTCTGTCCGACGGCGAATTTCCACGGCTGAGCATTCACCGGGGCGCCAAGAAAGCCAAGGGTCGATACTTCGGCCCGTACCCAAGCGCCGGGGCGATCCGTGAAAGCCTGAGCCTGCTGCAGAAAACCTTCTTCGTGCGCCAGTGCGAGGACAGCTATTTCAGGAATCGTACGCGCCCCTGTCTGCAGCACCAGATCAAACGCTGCAAGGCACCGTGCGTCAGGTTGGTGGAAGCGCCGGAATACGCCGAGGACGTGCGCCATTCGGTGATGTTCCTGGAAGGGCGCAGCAACCAGCTGACCAATGAGCTGTCGGCCAGCATGGAGAAGGCGGCGATGGACCTGCAGTTCGAGGAGGCTGCGCAACTGCGCGACCAGATCGGCCTGCTGCGCCGTGTGCAGGACCAGCAAAGCATGGAAGGCGGCAGCGGCGACGTCGACGTCATCGCCGCTTTCGTCAATCCGGGCGGTGCCTGCGTGCACCTCATCACCGTGCGCAGCGGCAGGGTTCTGGGCAGCAAGAATTTCTTTCCCCAAGTGGGTATCGAAGAGGAGGTCGCCGAGGTCATGTCGGCGTTCCTCTCGCAGTACTACCTGGGCAGTTCCGAGCGCGACCTGCCCAGCGAGTTGATCGTCAATGTCATTCCCGAAGACCACGAAGCGTTGCTCGATGCCCTCGACACCCTGCGTGGGCGCGAGCTGAGCCTAAGCCATCGCGTGCGCGGCACCCGGGCACGCTGGCAGCAGTTGGCGGTGACCAACGCCGAGCAGGCGCTGGGCGCACGCCTCGCCAACCGCCAGCACGTCGCCGCGCGTTTCGATGCGCTGGCCGAGGTGCTGAACCTGGACGAGCCCCCGCAGCGCCTTGAGTGCTATGACATCAGCCACTCCAGCGGCGAAGCCACCGTGGCGTCTTGCGTGGTGTTCGGCCCCGAAGGGCCGATCAAGTCCGATTACCGTCGCTACAACATCGATGGCGTTACCGCAGGCGATGACTACGCAGCCATGCATCAGGCGCTGATGCGGCGCTTCAGCAAGATCAAGGCAGGCGAGGGCAAGCTGCCAGACGTGCTGTTGGTGGACGGTGGCAAGGGCCAGTTGAACATGGCCCGGGACGTCCTCAACGAGCTGGCCATACCCGACCTGATCCTGCTCGGCGTGGCCAAGGGCACCACGCGCAAGGCCGGTTTCGAAACGTTGTACCTCAACGACGTGGCCCACGAGTTCACGCTCAAGGGAGATTCGCCGGCGCTGCACCTGATCCAGCAGATCCGTGACGAAGCCCACCGTTTTGCAATTACCGGTCACCGCGCACGGCGCGGCAAGACCCGACGTACCTCCACCCTTGAAGGGGTGGCAGGCGTTGGGCCAAAGCGCCGTCGCGAACTGCTCAAGCATTTCGGCGGGCTGCAGGAAATCGCCCGCGCCAGCGTCGAAGAAATCGCCAAGGCACCGGGAATCAGTAAAAAGCTGGCAGAGTCGATTTATGCGAACCTGCACAGCGAGTAGAATGCCATCTCACCTTGCAGCCAGTTGTGCCGATGAATATCCCTAACTTGCTTACCGTACTGCGCGTCCTGCTGATACCGTTCTTCATACTGCTGTTCTATCTGCCTTACCATTGGAGCTACATGGCAGCCAGTACGGTGTTCGCGATCGCGGCAGCAACCGACTGGCTGGATGGCTATCTGGCCCGTCGTTGGGAGCAGAGTACGCCGTTCGGCGCCTTTCTCGACCCGGTGGCCGACAAGCTCATGGTGGCAGTGGCCCTGGTGCTGCTGGTGCAGGAGCACGCCAACTTCTGGCTGACGCTGCCTGCAGCCATCATCATCGGCCGCGAGATCGTCGTTTCCGCGCTGCGCGAGTGGATGGCCGAGATCGGCGCCCGAGCTCAGGTGGCGGTGTCGAACATGGGTAAATGGAAGACCGCCGCGCAGATGCTGGCCCTGGTCATCCTGCTGGCCAACCCCAAGGCCGTGACCTTCTGGGTCATCGTCGGCTATACGCTTTTGATCGTCGCCGCCGCGTTGACCCTGTGGTCCATGCTGCAATACCTGCGCGCCGCCTGGCCACACTTGCGCACGACCGCTGAGAAAAAATAAAACTATTTTTGAATCAAAGGCTTGACGGGTGTCGCCGATTAGATAGAATGGCGCCCGTCAACACGACGCGGGAATAGCTCAGTTGGTAGAGCACGACCTTGCCAAGGTCGGGGTCGCGAGTTCGAGTCTCGTTTCCCGCTCCAGTTTGTTTGCGTGCAGCAGTTTCTTGCTTCACGTTTGGGGCCGAGTAGCAAAGTGGTTATGCTGCGGATTGCAAATCCGCCTACGCCGGTTCGATTCCGACCTCGGCCTCCATCATTGAACCCCCGTAGCCATTGGGCTGCGGGGGTTTTTTTGTGCCTGCGGATTTTGTAGGCGGGGACATTGGGGACAATTCTGGGACACTCAGATCATTTGCATGTCCCACGGTGTCCCTGCAAAATCCGCTACATGGCTACTATCGAACAGCGCCCCAACGGCACATGGCGGACCAAGATCCGCAAAAAAGGCTATCCCGCGCTTTCTGCCTCGTTCGACACGAAGGCGGATGCTCAGCGCTGGGCAGCCGAAATCGAAGGCGATATGTCGCGCAAGCGATTTGTCGATACGCGTGAGGCCGAGTCGACCACGCTTGCTGATGCGCTCGGCCGCTATCAGCGCGAAGTGACCGTGCACAAGAAAGGTGCTGTTCAGGAGAAGACCAGGATCAAGACTTGGTCGGAGAGCAAGTACGGGAACAAGTCGCTGGCCGAGATTCGCTCATCCGATTTGGCTGCATACCGCGATGCGCGGCTGGCAGAGGGCGCTTCCACGAACACCGTTCGTCTGGGGCTAGCCCTGATCAGCCATCTCTACACGGTCGCGATCAAGGACTGGGGGATAGAGGGACTGAGCAACCCTGTGACGAAACTGCGCATGCCGAAGGGCAGCAGAGAGCGGGATCGCCGGCCAACAAAGGCGGAGCTGTCCGCAGTCATCAAAGCTGCTGGAGAAATCCACGCTGAAATGCCCGCGGTGATCGAGCTCGCGATCGAGACTGCTATGCGGCGCAGCGAACTGCTGATGCTTCGTCGCGAACATGTCCGGGGCAAGCACGCGCTGCTCGAAGACACCAAGAATGGCTCGCGAAGGATGGTCCCGCTTTCCGTTCGCGCCCGCGCCCTGCTTGAGTCGCTGCCCGCCCGACTGGACGGCAACGTGTTCTCCCTTGCGCCTCACTCGGTAACGCTCTACTTCGGCAAGGCCTGCCGCGCGGCGCAGGCCGACGACCTGCATTTCCATGATTTGCGCCATGAAGGAACCTCCAGGCTGTTCGAGAAGGGACTTTCGATGATGGAGGTGGCGTCCATTACCGGGCACAAGACACTGAGCATGCTCAAACGCTACACGCACCTTTGCCCGGATGCTCTCGCCGACAAGCTCGGCTAACAGACACTGGCCAGGGTTGGGGGCGTTTGGCGCTTTCGCCCTGGCCGGACCGGCGCGTGCCGGCCTTCCTCGCACTCCCTCAGAAAGCGCCGCACGGTGTCGATCCGCCAGCAAATTCGACTGCCCTGTTTGAAGTAAGGCGGCAGCCAGGATGCGCCGGCCTGCCGCGCGCTGCGGATGGATGACTCAGTACGCCCGAGCATCTTGGCCAGCTCGGGGATGTGGATGATTTCTGGTTCCATAGGATGCACCGTTCCGCGCTTGGCGGCAGAAGGGGTTATTCGGAAGTCTTTGCCAGCACTGCATCGGCTACCTTCATAGCCGCCTGGGCGTCGTTGACGTACGCCGGATCGAAGCCACCACAGAGATGGATGGTGGCTTGGCAAGCTCGGAGATTTTCGCGAGTGAGCTTCAACGCTTCGACCAGTTCATCTATAAGCGCCCGCTCTTCACGGCCAATGTCCCAGAATCGCTGACCCCAATGACCTGGCGGAGGCGGATTGCGGTTCTGAGCTCCCACCGCCAAGGCGCCCACAACCGCGTCGAGCAGATCGCGCTTGTAGGCGTTGTCACCGTCAATGGTCAGTACGCGCCGTCGTAGCGTTGAGACCACCTCATCGAGCGAAGTGGAAGGGCCTTTGAGGACGATGTCCGAATCAGGTTTGTCGGGCATGTAGATGGCCAGGCAGATTTCTGCCTCGGCCGGCAGGCGCGCGGCGATCCGCTCGAGCGCGTCGTTTGCTTCTTCGTGGAATCGATCAAGTGCGGACATGGCAATACTCCGCCCGCCGATTACCGGCAGGCTCTATAGATGGGAGGGAAGAGGGTCAGACTTGTGTTTTGGCTAGCGCAGCGCGGCGGGCTTTCATGATTTTTGCCACGTCACTGGGGTAGTCGATCTGGACGGCGCCTAAATCAACGGCCTTTTCACGCTTGCTGGTGCAGATGTCGAAGTGGCTTTTGATAGTGCCGGGGTGTTGGTGCCAGCGACGCTGTACGCCGATCTTGTCGGCCATAGCGAGAAGCTCTTCGTCCGAGTCGGCAAGCATGTGGCACATCTTCATTCGGCCAAAGCGGGCGTTCATGTTGTCGACATAGACGGTCATGGCGACACCTGTTCAGCTTGTTGAGCCATCTTTTCCAAACGTTCGGCGGACTGCGCGACCAGAGCATCATGGTCGGCCTGGTCCAGGGCAGGCATGGGCACGAACAGGATGCCGGCCTTGACGTAGGTATGCGCCACGTCGAAGGCGCGTCGAAGGTCTGCCGGGTTGGCTCGCTTCATTGGATCAACTCCTTGGGCACCTGCACGGTGTCGCCCAGCTTGTTGTGCACGATCGCCCGGCACGCGGCTATCAATGCGCTTGTGTGATGCCAGCCGTGGGACCTGGCGCCGTAGCCATCATTCGTCCAAGTGCACGCCGACCAAATGCCGGACGGCTCCCAGCCCGTGTGACGGTGCATAAGCGCCTGGGGCGAGCTGACAGTGAGTTGATGCTTGTCGATCAGTAGCCCTCCAATCGCCCAGTCCGTCGACGGCGAGTACTTGCCGCCGGACTCTGGCCGGTAGACGCGCCAGTCGGTGCCGTAGTGGGGCTCGGCGATGGCCACCTCGATGCCCTCGACCTGGGCTAAGGCCCAGTCAAGGGCGGCGCCGGCCAGGGTGCTGGTCTGTACCTCGATCAGGTCGGTCATGACGTCACCCGTTCAGGTTTTCCGTAGCGGTCGTATTCTGGCCGGGCCGGCGGGTATGCTTCCGCTGTCATTGCCTGGTCGATCGCCCGGCGAAGGTTCTCGTGATAGTCCTCGCCGAGTACTCGCTCGAATGGGGCGCCCAAGAAGTGGCCGACGATCTCCACGCCGACACTCCCATCGCCGCTATCACCGTTCTCGCTGCTGTTGTAGCGAACGTCCCAGCAGCCCGACTCAAGCGCGTCCAGACGCCGCTTGTCCTGGCGCAAGGCCTCCAGCTCGGCACTGGAAACCATGGACATATGAGTTTTTCGTTTGCTCATGGCGTCACCTGCTTGAACTCGACTACCCAGATCCACGGGTTGGCGTGCCAGTTGCCACCTGTGGATTCCCACAGTTCACGCCATGCCGCCGGGTACCAGTCTCGGTAATTCGGTGAGACGTCATCGCTTTCCAGCTCTGGCGGACATTGCAGGCCTTCCGCCCGGATATCGGCCCGGCTGATGTCCTGCAACCGTTCGACCCGCACGTCGGTGATCTCCAGCAGGATGCGGCTGGCCCAGCGCGGCATGTGGATGCTAGGTGTCCAACCTGTATAGCCGCTGTCCGCTGGAGCTTTGAAGCCATGATCGGGATGCGGCTCCAGTGCGCGATAAGGATGATGGTGGGTATGGAACACCTTCGGATATGGGCCATCGGCACGATAGATGGTCTGGTAGGTGACCCCGGGTGGCCCTGGAATTCCAGCGCGCCCTGTTCGCGAGTAGCGGCCATCAGAAACTTGTATCGGATGAACGTCTTGCCAGGTCTCGCGCACCCACAGACGGTCGCCTTGTCGGCCGTAAGGACAAAGGTCAGAGTTGCCGGGCAGCGCCAGAAACGCAGGCTCGAAACCGGCGGCCAAGCAATCCAGCGCGGCCTGCTTCTTCACTTCGCGCCGCGTGACCGTCTTCCTGCCTTCCAAGATGGCGCGCACCATCGTGGCCGAGAACAGGATTGGACGCTCCTTGATTTGTTCAGTCATGGCGTCACCACTCGGCGAGCCCATTGCACATAGGGGCCATCATCCGTATCAAAGATTCCCATCAGGAACCACTCGGGCCCCGGGGATTCTGGATTCCAGGCGGTGCACGCGGCATCCTCCTCGGGAAGCTCTTCGAGCTCGTCGCCTGAGTGCCATCCTTTCAGCTCAAGTCCTTGCTCTTTCGTCCAGGCAATGTAGGGCGCAGGGTCCTCGCCGCCGCCAAAATCTGGAATGTCGGGGTGGTACCACCAGCCGTCTTTGTCACGCACCACGGCCACCGGCTGGATTAAAACAGTTTCTTCAGGCATGACTTCGTCCTCACCGCTACAGCGGCTGACTTTGAATTGAGGGGGAAGGGGTTACTTGGCGATGACGTCGGCGCTTGCGATGTAGCGGCCAATGATCATGCCCAGGGGAAGTTGTAGGCAGAGCCACACGATGACGCATTGAGCGGCTAGTAGGCTCATTGTTTCCTCGCTTGTGCATACCGCTGCTGGCGCTTCTTGGAGCAGGAGCGGTGGTTTCCGTGGGCGCGGTATTGGCCGCATTCGTCGCATACCCCGTTGAGCTCGAGGCAGGGCATAGGCCTGGCGCGGGGTGTGGTGGTGCGGCGCAGGGCGGTCACGCTGCCACCGCCTCACGCGCCGCGGCGCGCCATGGATCATTCGCGCGGGCCAGCGCCGCCATCGGCGGAGGGCTCACGCTGTTGCCGCACATGTGCACCTGCTCGGTCTTCGTGAACTTCCGGCCGTCTGCGCCTTTATCGATGATGTAGTCAGCCGGGAAGCCCTGGGCGCGGTACAGCTCATGCGGCTGCAGCATGCGCAGACAGATGTCGACGATCACATAGGGGGTGCCTTTGACCATGACGGTCACAAGTGCCAGCCGATCCTTGGTCGTGATCGTAGGCGCCGGGCTGCTGCAGCCGCTGACATTCTCCGTGCCGTAGTAGCTGATCAGGAACGCCGCAACGCGCAGCGCGCCTTCTTCATGCTCGGGCGACAGCTTCAGCTCCACCAGCGAGCTCTTGCCCCCACCACCGGCCGTGATTGTCGGTGCGGGCTCAGCAATGGACTGGCCAACGCTGGCGCCGAACTGCCGTTCCATGAAGGCGGTGACCAGACCGTGATGGGTGCCGCCGGCGCTGATCGTGTGCAGTGGGTCGGCGGCGTCCCGCGCATCGCAATTGCCGCGCAGGTGCACCAGGTTGGCGGTGACCAGTTGCTGCTGGCTTCCGGTATTGGTGACAGTGGTCATGGGCTCGTCCATGGGCTTGGCATCGGTGGTGTTGCATCCGCCGTTCATTTGGGCCATGAATGCCGTGCACACGCCCATGGCATGCGCGGCGCCGGCCGGGCGCTGGTAGTTGCCGCCGCTGGTGATGGTTGGCAGAGGTTCATCAATCGCTTTGCCCGCATCATCGAACCGGAACTTCACCAGGTGGGCCGCAGCAATTGCATGGCCACCGGATGCAGTGACGGTACAGAGAGGTTCCGCACTGTCCTTTGTCCCCTGGCCCCATCGCTGAAAGCCACCCGGCTTGCCTTCACCATGTGCTGCGGTGACCATCACCGGGCTGATCAACGTCAGTTCGCCCCGGTTGGCGCATGTCACAGTGGGCAAGGGCTCGATCGGATCGTTGACCCGGTCGCTACCCTGGTGGGTGGCTGGCGCGATGATTGGGCTGGCCATGGCGAATGATCCGCCGCGCGGCCACGACGTCACCGTGCGCAGTGGCTCATGAGCAGACTGGGCGAGCTCGCCGGACCAGTTCGCGATTGGGACGATGAATGGGTTGGCGCTGTCGATGACGAATTTCTTCATGCCCTTGGCAACCCGGCGCAGGGTGGCCGGGGCCAGGTCCTTCTTGCGACCGAAGATGCTTTTGCTCGGCACCGACCAGTCGATGCAGTCGGCGGCAGTGCGCCACTTCTGTTGGCCCTTGGCGGGCTTGCGAGCGTGCGTTGGCTCTGGCCACACGATGGGCTGGCCATCGCATCGGGCAATCATGAACAGCCGTTCGCGACTGGTGGGCGCGCCGAAGTCGCAGGCTTTGATCACCCGCCACTCGATCGCATAGCCCATGCCTTCCAGCAGCGCCACGAACCGGCGCCAGGTCGTGCCGCGGCGCTTGGGATCCGGTACCAAGAACTGCTGGTGTACCGGCACAACCTCGCCCGGCGCAGCGACCTGGCCGCCCAGCTTCATCACCCGCCCGGTGACTTTGTCGCGCTTGGCGATCAGCGGGCCCCACTGCAGGATCTGCTTCACGTTCTCCAGGCTGATCACCCGGGGCCGCTTCTTGCCGGCCCATTTCAGACCGATCCACGACAGGTTGCGGATTTCACGCTTGCGCGGCTGGCCGCCGGCGGCCTGGCTGTGGTGCGTGCAATCGGGGCTCATGTGGAACCAGCCGACCGCGCGCCCGCCGCATTCCTGGTCGGGGTCACCCTCGAACACGTCGTTGGTGTAGTGCCTGGCCGCCGGGTGGTTGACGGTGTGCATGCTGATGGCCGCGGGGTTATGGTTCTTGGCGACAGTCACTGCGCGACCCAGGCCCATTTCCAGCCCGGTACCAGCGCCGCCGCCACCGCAGAAGAAATCCACCACGATCTCATCGTCTTGCGGATCGAAGCCAAGGCCGTACTGGGTTTTGAAGTCGAGCGGGTGTTTCTTCTGATTTGCAGACATGAAAAGTCCTTGCCTGTCTGGCGCGGGCCAAGTTATTGGGGTATTAATAATGTGAGATTTAGAAGCCAAGAAAGGTGAGGCGGTATGCTCAAAGAAGCGCTTAAGTCGTTGTACAAACAGGAGTTCGTCTCGGAAGAGATTATTGCTTCTATGTTTGCGAAGCGAGGGTTAAATTTTGAGTTCCGGTCCTACCGATTTGGAGCAGTTACTGGTTTTTTAATTGAGGGGCTCGGAGAGCAAGCGTTTGTGCCAACTAGAAGTGTGTCTTGTCTGAATAAAACGCTTGGGAGGGTTACGACGAGCCAGATGCGTGCCTTAGAAAGCAAAATACCCCTACCGCTTTTTATGGGGTTTGGAGATATGGAGTCTCAGATTCACAGTGTTCAAAAAGCAGGGGGGGCGGCAGCAGACCTGTGGCTCGCGAAAATATTTACCCCGGCGGTAGCTTCTGTTTACATGCGCAGATATTTTGAAAACAGTCACGCGCTCAGTCCCTACATACAAATCATTTATGAGAGCGTCGAAGCATATTTTATGGAGATGGATCATGTCGCAATAATGGCGCTATTACCTGTTATTGAAGGTGGATTGAGAAACGTTCAAGAGATCAATTTGGGGCACTCAGATTCGAATATCAGAACTGAAGAGTTTGGGAGGCGTCTCGGTGAAATGATCATAAAGCACGGAGAAAGCCAAGCTCCTGGTGTAAGTGTATATCCGGGTTCGTCAAGCGCCGACAACGTGAGCTTAGATTTTTTTTCACATGTGAATCCACAGTGCGATGTGATCAATGCATTTAGAATTTTTTTTAAGGAGGTTTTGTATAAACCGAGTTATGTCGCCCCGGATAGTTTTAATCGGCATTTGATACTACATTTGCTAAGGAGCGATTTTGCCTCCCCGGCTAATTATGTCAGGGTTTTTCTGCTCTTGGCCTACATCACATTTTGTGAACGTTTGACCAACTCCTCCATCCCTATGCTTTGGCCGGGTTCGGATGAGGGAAGTGTACGTATTGCAAAGTATTTCGCTGAGCTTTCTCTTAAGGTAGGCGAGCCTAGAAGTCGAATGTGGCGTCCGGGCGAACCTATGCCGTGCAAGTAAATATCGATATAATGGCGTGACACTGCAAGCATCCGAGGGGTAATCCCCCCGGAAGTTATTATCGGCTTACTTTGCGTCAAACGCACCCAACGCCAGTGTTGCATTGGCCCCTACTTGTTGCTGCAGGACCGACTTGAACTCCTGAGCAATGTCCTCACGCTGTACTTCCTCACCGAGCCAGCGCAACTTCAGGACCGGTTGAGAGCCGCTGGTGATCACCGAGATACGCAACTGAATCTGCTGCTCGGTCAGACCTTCGAACGGAATAACGTTGAACATCAGCGCGGTCGGCAGGGTTTCCTTACTGCGTGCTTCGATCTGGTCCATTGCGCTGCGGCTGGCGCTGGTCTCGCCAACGGTAGTCTCCGATTCGCTGGTAGCCTTTACTGTGATGGTGCGTACAGCGGCGATGGCCTTTGCGACGGGGATGGCGACACCTTCAGCGTCGATAGGCGTCAGGTATTGGTGCCAGTCCTCGATCCAGTCGCTGAGGTCTTTCTGGGACATAGCGCGGCCGCCGATTTCTTGTGCTGCCTTGTAGCCGGCGGATGGCTTCAGCTTCAGCACCGCGCGGTCATCTGCGTGGCCAGGGTTCGTATCGTCGCCCAGGTTGAAAAGTAGGATGCAGGTCATCTGATCCTGGTCAATGAAGCCCTTGGCGGTCTTGATAGACCGATCTGCCACATAGGCGCTGAAGTCCGCCAGCGAGTGCGTGGAGTAGATGCCACGGAAGCGGCTGCGCCCGGCCTGCCACTTCTCCAGCGCTACAACCTGGTATTCGTTCGGCAGCACCACGATGGGCGTCTTCGCGTCGAGGGTTTTGCCGGCGGCGGCCAGCGCGGTGTCGGTGATGAGCTGGATTGCTTCTTTGGTGAGGGACATTCTTCAGTTCCTTGCTGGGATCAGGTGCGAGGTTTGATGGGGGCTTCGTCACGGCTGAACAGTTGGCCGTGCTTCTCCTGGAACAGTGAGATCTTGCCGCCGGTACCGACGTGCATGGGCGTGTCCAGGCTGGTGTTCTCGCTCCGGGTACCGCGCTTGGTGGGCACCTTGTAGTCGAGCTTGTGCTTGATCTTCACCTGGTGGGATTCGCCGATCTGGCTGAAGTCCAGGGTGATGACCAGTTTCCCGGCCTTGCCGTGGTCGACGACGCCCGAGGCGACTTCGGACAGGGCATGGCCGATCTGGCTGGCAAAAGCGCCGCCGTTCAATTCCTCGAGGAACTCGGCGGTATCTGTGGGTGTAGGCATTACGTGTCTCCAGGCGATGATGTTCAGCTAGCCCAGCGAGTGCGGTACTTCACGATGTCCCGAGCAGTGGAAACACCGCAGCCGTACTTGGCCGCCAGATATTCGTAACCACCAACGCCCGCTTCGTACTCGGCGCGCATGGCGGATACTTGTTCAGTGGTGAGCTTTGCCCGCTGGTGGCTGGCACCGCAGCGATGATTCGTGTGGTTTCGAGTGATCTTTTGCATGCAGTCCGCTCGCAGGTATGTCCAGCCAAGCCAGACGCCGTCGCTGACTTACTCTTTTGGTGAAATGCTTCAAGATTCGAACCCTGAGCCTTCGATCAGCGCCCTGGCGTTGGCTTTCAATTCCATCTCCTCAGCGAATTTGCTCGCTTCTTTCCAAGTGTTCCGCTCGCCAACTACTTGGCCGGTCGAGCGCTCGGTGATTTGGAACGCGCCTGGGCCCTTACCTACGATCTGATAGCGAAACTGCTGCACTGGGGAGCGTCTCCCGATGCGGTTGTAGAGGTCGACGGTGGTGGTGCTCATTCGAGCGCGACACGCCTCAAGGACGGTTACGCGCTGATGCATGGCTGCGTGCATGTCTTTCTCCTTGTCTGAAGGCATTGGTCAGGACCCTGGGGCAGGGTGCTGGCTCATATCGACGGGCAAAGAAAAGCCCGGACATGCCGGGCTTTGCGCTCAAGTGGTACCACCCTACGAGAGCGGTGCGTGCTGCCCTGGGCGGGCGCTGATTTATGGCTTCATGGCTCAACCCTCCATCCGTACGCTGCTGTGAATTGGCAGCAGCACCAACAGATTTATTTGGAGCTTCCGGCCGTCAGCAGAAGCGATGTCACGTGAATGGCCAAAAGGATCGTTGTGGTAGCGATCCGCAAAAGACTCGAGGCGAACTGAGCAATAGGAAGCGCTCGTGAGGTGTCGATCTGCCTATTGGCCACAAGGTGCGCCACTCGCTTAAATCGCATATGCGTAACCCTCCGCCCGGCGCGCTACCCGCATCTCTGCAACTCGGCGATCCGGCGCGCGGCGGTCACGGCGGATTGACTGATCATCGACCACCGAGTGCATCGCGATAAGACCAGCGAGCACGAAGCACAAAGGTGAGATGATCTGGCGCTTCATGGCCTCGGCCACAAGCGCGGCCCGGCGGTGCACGCCGAGTTTGAACATGGCCACGTCCAGGCGCTTCTTCACCGTGCCCGGCGAGATGCCGAACACCTTGGCGATTTCCTTGGCCGTCATGCCAGCAGCGACGGACATGCAGTACTGCAGTTCTTTCGGCGCCAGGCCGCGCCCGAGGTGGCCTTTCCATTCGCCGCTGATGATGGTGTCCATGCTGATGCCTCTGATGTGGCTGGGCCTGGGCGGTGCACGCCGCGGCGATATGTTGGCTGGGAAGTGGTGTTATGAACGGATGCTGCGAATCAGCTGGCGCGCAAGTCCATGAGCATGTGCGGCATCAGCCAGCGACATCTCCGCGTACTTGTGGTCACGCCGATCCCTGAACCGCCTTGCGTCCTCGATATGGCCGTGGGCCAGATTGAAACAATGCCGAACCGCAGACCGTGGCCAAGCGTGGCTTGAACCGCGCCGCGGTTGTTGCTCCGTACGCTCGGCCACTGTGGCGTCCTCGGTAGTGCAACCGCATTAGTCAGATGCCAGGCGCGGGCGACCAAACCTACCGTGAACGGTGGCCTGGTATCTGCTGATGCGGTCGTATGGGTTGTTGGAGGGTTGATGCAGGGCGCCGCGTTGCGCGGTGCAGAATCGTTCGCATCCCGCTGCGCACTCGCTGAATGCGCAGGAGGATGGTTCAGGCTGCAGCGTTGCAGTCAGCCGCTGTCATCCGCTGTCCGTCCTCCAACTCGACGACGTGCACGCCATTGGTATAGCCGCGCTCTGCGTTGAGCCGGTTCGCCTCGCTGATGCAGGCAGATAGGTCGGCGTCGATGAGTACCTGCAGCTCACCGTGCAGGGTTATGCGAAGTACTTTGTTCATACTGTTCTCCGTCGTATTTCCAAAACGCCCGGTCGCCCAGGCGCTTCAGTAAATCGTCAGGCGGCGCGAACCTTGCTGGCCCGGCCTCTCAGTTCTATGCCGTCGACATCGACCACCAAGTACTCGCCGCCGCCTCGGCCATGGCCCAGGTTGACGGCTCGAACGAATTTGCCGGACTTTTCGGCGCCGCGTGGGTTGGTGTAGATCACAGCCTGGCCTTTGGTGAATCCGCTCATGAGGAGCTCCTTTCTGCTTTGTTTGATTTCCCGTCAGCCCCTCGCGAGAAGGGCTGTCAGTGAAGGCTGGTTTCTGCTGGCACCGCATAGCGGGTCATTCACTCGGTTTGAGCCTTTCGCTCGAGTCAGCCGTCGAGGTGCGCCTCGCGTTGGTAGCCTTTCAGGGCTATCTGATCTCCGGTCGCCGTAGAGGCGGTGCCGTCTTTGTTCGTGTTGCGCGGATTGTTAAAGAGCTGACCTCTCCGCAGAGGCCCCGAGAGGGGCTGTTGCGCCTCGGTAGATAAACAATACCTCCGGTATTGTTTATAGGTCAATACCGGAGGTCATATATTTTCCATCGGGTACAAAAAAGCCCGCAGCAGGGCGGGCTTCATTGGCGATCTGGGTCAGTCTTCTTTCGGAACCGTCCAGAATATCTGAACGTTGCCATCGTCTCGGTGGGCGATCGTCACATTGTCGTTCTCGGCGATCTCGTCCAAGACACGATCCCAGTCTGCCGGGTCATCATTGGCGGATCGTTCAAGCAGAGCAGATTTCTGCTGCTGGGAGCGAGGGTGATTGATGGCGCGCTGGATGCGCTGGCCAAGGAGCTCATAAGAGCTGGGTGATTTTGGTGCCTGGGATTTCTGCTTTGCCATTGGGTCCTCCCTGATAGCTGTATTTATGTACAGTAAAAAGGAAGGCCGGAAATGGCAATAGCAGGGCACAAAAAAGCCCGATCAGTGGCGGGCTACAATGTAAGGCAGGGAGGCGTAAACGAAAAGCCCGGCGATGCGCCGGCGTCCGTTACGCGGCTACCGTTGCCCTGGGGATCCGAGCATCAGGCACGGTAATGCCCTCCTTGAAGAACATTACCTCATCGCCAACGTAGCGAGCCTGGGCAGTGTAATGAAGGCCGTAGGTAAGCGCCTCGTTCTCACTGTACATCTCGCATATTTCTGGCGCATTGTCATAGGAGACAACCCAGGGCCGCTCAAAGTCCTGAGACCGAAGAAGGCGAGCAATCTGAAGGTGATCGTCGTGCTTGTAGAAATTTCGGTACAAGCCGCGGCCCTTCACGTAGTAAGGCGGATCCAAGTAGATCAACGATTTCTCTGGGAGCAGATCCGGGGTTCGGGCTAGGAGCTGAAAAGCATCTTCACAGTAGACGGAAATCGACCCGGCGTGCAGAGCTATGCGTTCCAATCTCGCCGAGATCATCTCCTTACTGAACCTGGCATCTAGCTTGTACGCGCCAGTTTGGGTTTTTCCCCCAATTACGCCGCCTTTTAGGATGCCAGAGCGATTGGTCCGGTTCACGAACAGGGTCGCGAACCCACGCTCAGCTACCGACAAATCCTGATCTTGGACAAGCATTACAGAGCGCCAGTAATGCCACTGATTCATCGTGATCGGCGTGTCATGCAGCAGCTTTAACATACTCTCTGGCTCAGTGGTCGCTGCGCTCCAAAATGCGTAGACCGCCGGGTCAAGGTCGTTGATATGGGCGTGAGCTGCGTGGCCGTCGAACAAAAGCTCAAGGGCGACTCCAGCTCCGCCCGCGAAAGGCTCAAGATAGTGGCCGCCATCCAGACCGTTGGCTCGCATCACTTCGGAGATGAATGGTGCGAACCGAGCCTTCCCACCTGGGTACCTAAGGGGGCTGTATAGTTTATTGGAGTACATTCAATCATCCTCTGAGGCTCGCAAGCCTCACTTTAGCGCCGCGCAGTATACTTGGCCAGCCCTCAAAATGTGAGTTTTGCGGTCGCCACCGCAGCCGCCAGCAGCTCCTCCTCGAACGCTTTGACTTTCTCTGGGTTTTCAGCTAGCCATAGGCCTATGAGGTTCCAGTCGTCTATAATTTCCAAGCGTGCTTTCATCCAGCTTTTGGAGGACTCGCGCTTAGTTATATTAACGTCTCCGTCAATAAGGTGATTATATAGCTGGTCGCTGGTTACCCCGAGGCTTTCTAGGTATTCTCTGGATGCCGTGTAATTCTCCTCGGTTTCGATAAGTTCTTTTACGAACTCATATATTGTTCGTTCTGGATTGAAGCCTCGACCAGCGGCGTCCGAGCCGCCAGGAAGCTTCACTACATTTTTAATCTTTTTTCTTCCGGAACCTGTGCGAACCTTAGAATCGGCATCGACCGCTATCAGCACTGTTTTAAAGTGAGGATCAAATTGCTGCAGCCCTTGGAGGTTTTCGCATCCGACGCTAATAGGTATTGGCTTCAGAAGTGCGCCGCATGCTTCCTTTACTCTGTTCTGTACACGCCTAGTTATCAGAGCTTTGATAAAGCGATTCGCTTCGGCGTCTTCCAGATATACCTTTAGATATTTTGTCTCTGGTTTAGGCAGTGGCTTTGGAGGCGTTAAATTCATGTCATCCTTGATCGACTGCAGTGATGAGTCCTTGATCTTCGGGTGATTTGTGTCCCTTACATATATCACTTTGTCAACATATGTGCCCTTGACACCTATAGGGTTCGCATCGGGATGGATCGCTTCAATCAAGCACAGCGAATGCGTTGTAGCAACTACTTGGATGTTGAGTTTTTTTGCCGTATTTCCTATGCTTTTTATTAGCTTTTGCTGGGCGTGGGGATGAAACCCAGCGTCAAGCTCGTCTATCACCAGAAGGCCGCCCGGATAGTCGTCCCATTCCCGCTTCAGCTTTTGGAAGGAGGCAAGCGCTGTGGCTATGGCGCTCAAGCTATCTTGGCCTAAGGAGACAGTCTTCGGGCTATGGCTGTAAGCAGGATGCTTGGTGGTCTTGTTGGTGCCTTTGATGGATTGGGTTGTGATAGATTTTGTAGCACTATTCTTTGCACTTACTCCAATAACACCATTCACAAAAGTAGTTATAAAGTCTATATCAAGAGGATGGATTGCCGTATCAGGAGAGTTCTCCACCATCTCTGGATCACTTTCGCCTATAGGAAGCATCCTTGTCATGCCAAGATAAATAGTCGGGATCGGCACCTTTGAGGAGCTTCCTATTACTATAGAGGTACCAGGAAGCTCATAATCCTTCAATGGGATATTTCTTGGGACAACCCTGGCCTCGAGTCGCTCTGCCTTGCTTTCGGTAGCAGGTACTGTTCTTTTAGTCAGCGCGCATCTCTTTTTGAAGTTCTCTCCGTCTAGCGAATATTCCAGTACTGGTCGCGGTAGGGTATTGGCCAGCTTTTTTTCTGCAAACTCTGAATCGTAGTCAAGGTGGATGATTTCGTTCAGGTTACCTTGGAAGGTTTTCCCTGTGTAGCTGCTGTGGTCGGAATCAGTCAGGCCTGATCCATTTGCTACTAGAGCAAGTATAGTGGATTTCCCTATGCCGTTATGTCCCGCAATCAAGGTTATGCGTGGTGCAAATTCGAATTCAATCTTTTTTAGTTTTCTGAATGGCGGTTCACTGATGCTTAGCTTCGTTAGGCTGAAAGTTGGCATTGCAAATCCTTTTGATGTTTTTGAATGTTCTTTTCGTTAATTAAACGCTCAATTAAGCGGCATTATGCGGCTTCATCTGGTCGCATCATGCGCTCGTCTTGCCAAAGGAAAACCGAGTCGGCGGCTACATCGGCTCCCCACGCCACACATACAGCCCCTCCGCCAAGAACCGCGTGTCGTTCCTACAGATCCCCGCCCCGCCAGATCACCCGCCCAATGATCCTGTGCTCATTCACATCGCTACGGGTGAGGACCAGGTCCCCATGTTCGGTCTTGTCCTCGTTGTCGCTTCGGATGATCCAGCTACCCAAAGGCGACTGGACCAGTCGTTTGACGATGGCCCCCTTATCATTACTTGCCAGCACGAACACCTGGCCGTCCACTGGCTCCGTCTTGGACGTATCCACCAGAAGCACGTCGTGGTCATCGATCGTTGGCCACATACTCTCGCCATCCGCGTAGATAATCATCAGGCTCTCGGGTTTGGCGCCCTTGGCCTTCAGCCAGTCACGCTTGAAGGCAAGGGTAGCGAACGACTCGACGTGAAGGTTCTCGTAGCCCATCCCCGCTGCAGCTTTAGCCGTGTATTGCGGAATGTGCGCGTATTTGTGTTCCGCTGCCTCAGTATCATCACCAGCAGGAAAAGGAGTATTCACGGCACCGCGATTCTCCCGCGCAGGCTCTGCCTCTCGATCTGATGGATCCGAGAGCCCGAGCTCTTCGAACTGGCGCGCGAGCGTTGGACTTATCTCGCGAATGCTCACATCAAGCATTTTCGCAAATACCGCTACGGCCTTCATGCTAAGCGCAGTGCGCCTGTTCATAAAGTGGCTGATAGCGCCTTGGGTAACTCCGTCACCTAGCCCTTCAGCCAGCTTTTCCTGGGTGAGCTTTAACCCAGCGCGCTTTTTCTGAAAGATTTCCTTCAGGCGGTCGCTGTCGTCCAGTTGCCAGTCGGCAAGCGGCAGTCGTCGAGAGTCTTTTTTCATCGGCAAATCATATTACCTACGGTATTCCATAGACCAATATCGCCGGTATTGACTGGCAGCAATACCGGCGGTCATACTGGCGCCGGTCCAACGCCTAGAGGACGCCGCCATGCGCCGTATCCCGCTTGCAGAATTCGCCAAAGAACACGGCCATACCAAGGCTGCGCAAATGCTCGGCTGCACCCAGGGTGCACTTAGCAAAGCGATCCGGGTAGGACGTGACGTCGTGGTCACCTTCAACGAAGACGGGAGCCTCTCTGCTCAAGAGCAGCGTCCGTTTCCCTCGCAGAAATCCGCCGCTTAAACCTCCTCATCAGCCACAAGGAGCACCACATTTACGACGAGCCCCGCCATCTGAAAGATCAGGAGATCAAGTCCCGCTACGACGTCGAAACGTATGAGGCCCTTGAGGCCGTAGCGCGCCTGCTCAAGCTGCAAGTCATGTGACTGCCGCTTGAGCATTAGGTGAATTCTGCGCGTGAGATGGCCGAGTCACTAGTCGCTCTAAGGGGCTGTTGATTTAACCAGTGAAAAACTGCAGACGAAAAAAAACCGCCTGGCAGGGCGGCTTTTCCAACACAACAAAATCTGAGGCCAATTATGCATACTCAAATCGCTCGCCGCAATCCCCCTGACGTTTCGTCATCAATACCAGATAACCAAATCTTGGCGCGTCACGTCATGTCGTCGCGCGAGATCGCTGACCTTACCGGCAAGCGCCACGATCACGTGATGCGCGACATCCGCCGGATGCTGACTGAACTGGAAATCACTGACCCCACATTTGGGGGCAGCTATCAGGACGACACCGGCCGCGTGCTCCCGTGTTTTTTCCTAGATCGCGATCTGACCGAGACGCTGATCACCGGCTACAACGTCAAGCTCCGCCACCGCGTTATAAAGCGCCTGCGCGAAATCGAGCAGCAACTGGCTGCGCCTCATGCCATCCCGACCAATCTTGCCGACGCCCTACGCCTGGCTGCCGATAAGGCCGACGAGAACGAGCGCTTGATTGGTGTCATCCAGTTGCAGGCGCCGAAAGTCGCAGCTCTGCAGCGGTTGGCCAAGACTGCCGGCTCCGTTTCCCTCACCGATGCCGCTAAGCACCTGGGCATGGGTCCTCTCAAGCTGATTGCCTGGTTGAACGTAAACCGCTGGATCTACCGGCGCACGCCCTCTGCCAACTGGTCCGCATATCAGCCTCGCATCACCGGCGGATTGCTGGAGCACAAGATGGTGCGCGTCAACCGCAATGAAACCGAAGAGCTGAAAATCGTCGAGCAGGTGATGGTCACCCGACGCGGTCTCGTTGTGCTCGCTGAAAAAGTCACCGGCTTGTCGCCGGCCGGGAAGGTCTGAAATGCAGTTCACCATTACCATCAATCAGGTGAAGGCGCTTGAGTGGGGGTTGAACCCCCAGCAAGCCCTGCTGTTTGCGTTTATCTACGGATGCCCGAGCTGGACCAAGCCGATCACCACCGATGCTGGCGTGTTCTACGCGCTCAGCAAGGCCAAGATTACAGAAGAGCTGCCCCTGCTGACCGACAAGCCAGACACGGCCTACCGCATGCTGAAGGCGCTGGACGAAGCCGGTTTGATTGAGCTCTCGAGTACGTCGAACATCACCCTGTTCCGCCTGACCGAGAAATCCAAGACCTGGAACCAGAAGCTGGACGGGTCGGAAAAATATCCGACCCCACCGAAGAGCGAAGGTCGGAAAAAAATCCGATCTGCCTCGGATAAATCTCCGAGCAAGGTCGGAAATAAATCCGAAAAAGGGTCGGAAAAATCTCCGACAAATCAGGATACCAATCATCAGGATACCAATCAGAGTACCAGTCAGGACTTGCCGGAGGGCTCGGCGATGCCGAACCAAACCGGCGCCCTGGTGCTGGTCAGCGGCATCGAACCGCCGAAGGTTGCCATCCCCGAAGACATGCCCGGCCCAAAAGATCAGTGCTGCAAAACCTTCAAGACCTGGGCGAACTACGCCATGTCCTACCGCAAGCGGTACAAGGCCTGGCCGGTGTGGAACAGCAAGGTTGGCGGCCAGCTTGGTTTGCTGATTGGCCGCCTGGGCGTCGAGGTGGCTCACAGCGTGGCGGCGTACTACGTCAGCATCAACGATGCGGTGTTGCTCCGGAAATGCCATCCGTTGGGTGAGCTGTTGGCCAACGCTGAGTCCTACCACACCCAGTGGGCAACCCAGACCCAGATGACCGGTGCCACCGCACGGCAGACCGAAAACACCCAATCCAACATCACGGCGATGGAACAGGCTCTGGCCACCCAGCGCGAGCGGAGGGCCGCCAATGCTCAGTGATTACCAACAGGACGGCTTGCTAATTTCCCTTTTCGCCACCGCTGAGGCGATGGGTCAGCAGCTCACCCAAGGCGCTGCGCTGATCATGGTCGACGACCTGGTCGGTTACACCGAGCCGGTATTGGCGCAGGCGCTCAAGGCTTGCCGCCGCGAAGGTGGGCGACTGACCGTAGCGTCGATCATCAAGCACGCCGACGGTGCCGATGGCCGCCCTGGAAAGGATGAGGCCTGGTCGATTGCTCTGGCGGGGAGTGACGAGGCGGAAACGGTGGTGATGACCTCTGAAATCCAGCAGGCCATGACCGCCTCCGCGCCGATCCTCGCGATGGGCGACAAGGTCGGTGCCCGGATGGCCTTCATCAGCGCCTACGAGCGCCTTGTTGCCCAGGCCCGGGCCGCTGCCACTCCTGTGCGGTGGTCCGTCTCCCTTGGCTTTGATCCAAACCGCCGCCTGCGTGCCGTAGAGACCGCGCAGCGCATGAACCTGATTACCCAAGACCAGGCAGCCGGCTATATCGCCGATCTCCGGATAGCGCCCACTACCAAGGATGGCCTGGCCATAGCGGGCTTGCTCTCCGGCGTGGTCCGGCCAGCGTCCCCAGATGTGGCAAAAAACCTGGAGAAGGTGCGGGGAATCATCGACGCGGACAAGGCCAAGCGTCGTCGCGCCGCATTCAAGCGAGGCCAGGCCGAGCGTGTGCGCATCTATCTGCGAAAGCGCCAGGCGCGGGCTGCTATTGCAGCGGCGATGTCGCGAGTAGGCGCCTGTGGTCAAGCGTAGTTGGCAGGTCGTTGTTCCAGGCTACAACCCATTCCGCATGGGCGGTGAACCCATGGATTACGCCGAGGCTTTGGCCACGGCTCGTTCGATTTGGCCGTTGGCCGAGGTGTACTGATGAATATTCGACAGAACCAGTTGACCAAGGCCGCCCGCGGCCGCGATTGCCAAGTGCGCGTGCCCGGCGTGTGCAACGGCAACCCTGAAACCACAGTGCTGGCGCATTACCGACTGGCCGGCACCAATGGTATGGGCTGCAAGCCCAATGACTTCCAGGCCGCCTGGGCATGCTCGGCGTGTCACGACTATGTCGACGGTCGTAGCCACAGCCGCCGTGAGGGCGACACCCTCACCGCGCGTCGCTGGCACGCGGAGGGCGTAATGCGCACCCAGGATATTCTGATTCGTGAAGGGAAGGTGGCATCGTGATAATCAGCGACGAGACGCGAGAGAAGTTCGAAGTTTGGGCAGCAGGCAAAGGCATGGCTCTGCACCTGGGCCGGGGTGAGTCCGGCCTGTACGTAAGCCGGGTCACGCAGAACTACATGGACTGCTGGGCGGATTCGCGGGTTGATCAAGAGGCTGAAATCGAAGCACTCCTCGAATTCAAGCAGCACATGACAGAAATGCGTGAGGCTCAAGGTTTCAAATCTTGGGCTGAGGTATTGGTGGCGGTGGATAAGCTCACGATGGAGAGCGCGCCGCTGCGCAAGGATGCTGAGCGGTATCGGTGGTTCCGGGATCACTCTCTTCAAATCGTCTCGACCGCCCGCCGCTGGGTCCATGATCTGGATACTGAAGTGGATACAGCGATGGCCGAGCAGGCCGCCCGCCGGAGCCGTCTGTGATGAAGCCATTCGCTCCGAAGGTCATCAAGCCGCGAGCGGCGCGTGCACCATCTGTTGACCGTGAAGGCCTCGAGCAGGCGGCGCTGCTCCGCGAAGTTGCCTTCCGCCACCCGGCTGTCGCGAAGCTGATCTATCACGTGCCCAACGGCGGCCATCGGCACAAGGCGGTGGCGGTCAAGTTGAAAGAGCAGGGTGTGAAGGCAGGCATTCCCGACCTCGTCTTGCCGATGGCCCGTGGTGGCCACTTCGGCCTGTACATCGAGTTCAAGGCCACGCCGCCTTTTGATGCCGCTGTATCGCCCAGCCAGGATTCCTACATCCAGGCGCTGACCGAGCAGGGCTATCTGGCGATCGTGTGCCGTGGGCACTTCGATGCCATGGAGCAGCTGCGGGCATACCTGACGCTCCCACCGACGAGGGTTGCAGCATGAGCCATCAATTCAAGCCGGGGGACCTGGCACTGATAGTGGGCGCGTGCAGCGTACCGGAGAACGTCGGCAAGATTTGCGAGTTGATCGAGATGCTTGCAGCTGAGCAGATCAGCGCATGGATCGACCCATCTGACGGCTGTCGAGTACAGAATGGCGATGACGAGCCAGGCTGGCTTGTTATTGGCGATGGGATCCTCTCTGCCAATGGCGAGCCAGGGCATGTGCTGGCTATGCCTCGTCACCTGCTGCCCCTGAACGGCGATCCGGTACCAGAGCAACAGAGGGTCAAGGAGTTCGAGCCAGCATGACTGCCGCCGTCCGAATCACCGATGCTGAAATCAGGCGCCAGGCCGCCGGCACTGAGCGGGACCTGCGCGATGTGGAGAACCGCGGGCTGTACTTGCGGTTCACGCGCGACCGTAACCGTGCGTCGTGGTACCTGGTGCGCAAAGGCAAATGGAATCTGGTAGGTAGCTTCCCTGATCTGACGGCCAAGCAGGTCGTAGCAGCGCTTCCAGGGATCCGTCTACGCCTCGAAGGCGGGGCGAACTCCACCCTATCCAAATGGGCCACCACGGGTGAGTTGCTGGACTGGTTCGCTGATCGTTACGCCCGGGATCGGAACTTGTCGGACAAGCGCAAGAAGACTGGCGCCTCGATGATCAAGTGCCACCTCATCCCGCGCCTGGGAGAAACGCCACTGGCCAGCATCGACAAGGCAACACTCGATAGTGAGCTGATGTGGCCGATGCAGGAGACCGTCACCATCGACTACGTTCGGTCTGCGTTCCAGTTGCTGGCACTGGCCTTCAGTCAGGCATTCAAACTGCGCCTGATCTCGGCCAACCCGATGAAGGACATTAAGTTCAAGGACTTCTCGACGGCCAAGGTCGGCATCAAAGCGTCCAGGCTGCGTGGCACCCAGCTGCAGGATCTCCTGCACCACCTGGCCGAGGTCATCGCATCCAACCCTCATGACGGCATGCTAGCCATGATGATGCTCTGTCACGGCACCCGTATAGGGGAGACCCGGCAGGCCCGCTGGTCTCACATCAGCCTAGCCGAGCGCGAGTGGTTCATCCCGAGCGAGAACACCAAGACCGGCGTCGAGCATCACCTGCCACTGACCGACCAGGTCCGGCAACTGCTGATCTGGTACCGCGACAAGCAGCAGTCCACCGGTTACGAAGGGCTGTTCCTGTTCCCTGGGCGTGGCGGTGAAGGCATCAGCGAGGGGCGGGCGAGTGCGGTCTTTGCACGGCTGGGGAAGGGCGAGTGGACCAGCCACGATCTGCGCAAGCTGGCCCGCACCTGCTGGGCAGACATCGGGATCGACCACCTGATAGGTGAGCTGCTGATCAACCACGCCATGGGCCACAACGTGAAGGTCTACGTCCAGTCGGGCGTGATGGACCGCAAGCGTGATGCCTTGGTGAAGTGGAACGCGCACCTAGACCAGAAGGGGTTCGGACTGATTCACGCATTGACCGGCTTTAGATTCGAAGATTCGGATAACCCGCTACAGCCCACGGATAACGTGGCTTTGAGCACGATTGCCGACACCACCATAGGCGAGGTTTCAAAAGCATGAAAGGAGTGCCAATTGACTACTTCTTGGCCGGTCGGCGCTTTGCCTTTCGGCGCCGAGGTTTCGTCCCGGCGGTAGGCCATTACGTTCGCTTCAACGGCATCGACTACCCAGTCGAAGCGGTTTACTGGATCGAAGATGAGGGGGATGACCTCAGGGTCAGCGTCATGCTCTCGATGGCGGCAGGGCAATGAAGAAGAGCCACGGACCAGAGTTTCGCGCCGCTCAGCTTGATCTGGCCAAGTGCACGGCATGTCAGGGTAAGGCAGTGGTGAAGCAACTCTTCCATGAGTTGCCCTGCCTGGCATGCAACGCCTCCGGTTGGGTCTCTGCCGATACCGGCGAGCCGCTGCCGCTGGAGGTGCTGGTGACGCAGCTCAGCATCCGGCTGCAGGCCGCCGACCACCAGATCCAGCAATTGAAGCGCCCGGTTCCAGTCACTGGCCCGGCTGCCCAGTACCAACAGAACAACGGCCGCGGCGCCGGCAAAACGAACTTCACCGGCGACTGAGCCACAGATTTTTGATTGGAGAGCACACCATGAAACTCATCGGAGCCCGTCAGGCCTGGACCGACTCGCAGCACGAATCCAACGCATCCATCACCGCCGTGGCCAGTGAGAAGGCCGAGTCAGCATCGAAGATCAGGCGATCCCGAATCACCCGCCATGAGGTTGTCTTCCCCGCCCTGGGTGACGAGAAGGAAGAGCGCGTGCTGATGGCTCGCCAGCGTATTTCGATCAGCGAAACCCGTCGCACACCTCTCGGCCGCTCTACTGCGCGAGCTGCACACCTGGTGACGATGGGGAAGATCCAGCGCGCCATTGGCACGTTGCCGTTCCAGGTGGAGCAGCTTGGCCACTTCCTCTATCACCCATGCATGACCATGCAGCACGTTATGAACGCGGAGAAGCTCATCCTGGCCGACACAGACCTCTCCGCGATGACCGCTGCCAAAGCGGCCAAGGCGCGCTGCCTGGTAACGATCGCGCTTCAGTCCTACAAGGCGACGATCACCGGCGCCCCTGAGTGGGGCCCAGCGCGCGTGGCTGAGTCGATGAAGGCTTTCTACGGGGCTGCGATCGAACCGAAGCATTGGGATCGGGACTGGCTCGTCTTGTGGGAGCAGCTCAAGATGGTGATCCATGCGAGAGATACTGAGGCTCAAGCGCCGGTATGGCAGGTAATTCACGCGGAAAAAGACGAGAGCGCAGCATAAAATATTGACATGGTGGGGAATTGCCAGTACTTTCCCCATAGTGCGCAAGTCACGTCAGACGCACCGAATATTTGATCAAGAAGCCCGGCCATTGAGCCGGGTTTTTGCTTTCTGCGGGGTAGAGAAGCGGTCTATCTCACCGGTCTCATAAGCCGGAGGACGCTGGTTCGAATCCAGCCCTCGCAACCATATTGCATTGACCACAGCCAGGGTGGGCCCTTCGGGCGTATCTGGACACGGTATGGCCGGTCGTCACGTGTTGCTAAAGAACACCGGCATCCAAGCATCCCCTCAGCTGTTACCGCTTCGGGGGAGGGCTTGGTGGGCAGCGTGGGAAGACACGCATGTTATGCAGATGAATGCGCAGGCTGATGCGCAAAGCCGTGCACGGGCCATGAACCTGCACAACCCGGAGATCAGCGCCGGGCGCCTGCACCAATTTCAAGCCTCGCCATTCGCCGGGGCTTTTTCGCTTTTGGAGTAGCGATGGACCCGACCGACCTCGGCCCAGGCACAGTCACTTGGCTGGGCGGCACGGGCACCGTATTGCTTGGCGGATTCCTGTGGTTGCGTAAGTTCCTGTCCAAGGACGCAACCGACAGAGCTATGGATAACGCCGACATCGGCACGGTCCGCCGTCTGAATGAACTTCTTGATTCCGAACGCGAGGCCCGCAAGGCGTCCGACGCTCGCGCCGATCAGTTCGCCAAAGAACGTAACGAACTCGCTGCCGCAGTTGGCCGTATGGAAGGGAAGATAGAAGCCCTCACTGGCCAGGTCGCCCAACTCACAGACAAGGTAACCAGTCAGAGCGCTGAGATTGCGCGGCTGCGTGCCCAGCTTGGAGGCGCCAACTGATGGACAGATGCGCAATGGAATTCATCGCCCGCCGATGGTGGAGGCGGGTGGAGGTATGGGTGATTGCGGTGCTGTTGGTTGCCGGGGGCTCGGTCCTCGGCTTCCAGGCTGCCCAGTGGTCGCTCGCCAGCTCATACGTCGCCCAGGTCGCCCAGGTTCGTCACGCGTATGACGAGGCACTGAAGCAGCGAGACCTTCGCCTCACCAAGTTGGCCAACAGCGCCACAGAGGCAGCTGTGAAGGTCGAGCAGGCCGCCACCAGCGCTACCCAGGCAGCCGACACCGCCAGCAAAGCCGTCGACAAGGCGACCGAAGCGGTGGACCGGGCGAATCAGTGACATACGTTCGAGGTCGCCATGTTCAAGGTGCAATCGAGAGGCCTTACTGATGGCCTGGCCGAACTCACCGAGATCGAGCAGCGCCAAATCCCATTTGCTACTGCGCTGGCACTGACCGAGACGGCGAAACTGATCAAGTCCTCAATCGAGGACGAGATGCGCGCAGTGTTCGATAGGCCTACACCCTTCACCATGAACGCCCTGCGCCTGATCCCTGCTACCAAGCAGAAGATCGAGGCTCGGGTATGGATCAAGGACGAGGCCGATGGTGCTGCGCCTGCAACCAGGTGGCTGACACCTGAGGTCTACGGCGGCCCGCGGAACAACAAGCGCAGCGAGTCACTGTTGCGTGCCCGCGGCATCCTGCCCGAGGGCAAGTTCGTCGTGCCTGGCAAGGGCGTGAAGCTGGACAACTACGGCAACATCGGGCGTGGCCAGTTGCAGAAGATCCTTTCAGGACTTGGTGCTCAAGGTGATCGGCTGCAGAACAGCACAGACAGTCGACGCAGTGCCGGCAATCGCTCGCGATACTTCGTGATGCGCAAAGGCCGCGAGGCCATTGGGATTGCTGAGCGTGTCGGCACCCGACGCGGGGACATCCAGATGGTGCTGGCCTTCGTCGGTAAGCCTGGGTATGCCAAGACGCTCGACTTCTTCGAGATCGGGGAGCGGGTCGCTAATCGTGAGCTCGCTGCGCAGTTCGAGAAGGCATTCGACCGTGCCCTGTCCACCCGGCGGCGCTGACTGCAACGCACCAAAACGGTGCAAAAGGGTCCTTTCCCCCCACCCCCTGGGGTGAGGGTAATTCGAGCCCCGTCCTTCAACTATGTATGACTTTTTTCTAGAGGGGTTGGTTGTTGTTTTGTCGCTGGGCTGAAAGGACCGGAATAGAGCGGTTTCAGCAAAAAAATACACCAACCTGACCCCCTGAAATACCAACCAAACACCAACCGGCCTGCGGTAGCTTCCCGCCTCGTCATTGGAGGAGGCATATGGAGCCGAAACCTCACTGGCTAAACAAGAGCAGCATGGCCGCCAGCCTCGGCATCACCGTGCAAGCGTTCGATAAATGGAAGGTCGAACCCATCGCTCGAATCGGTCGCGAAAACTTCTACGACGTGCGCTCAATTCTGGACAACCGCCTGAAGCTGGCTGAGCAGAAAGCAGCGGCGGACGAGCAGCCTTCCGGTATCGATCCCCTCATTGAGTACAAGCTGCTTGAGGAACGGCGCGGGTTGACCGCGGCTCAGCGGATCGGCCAGGAGAACAAGAACGCCGTATCAGCCCGGCAACTGGTGCCGGTCGACTTCATCACCTTCGCGCTTTCGCGGGTGGTGGCCCAGATCGGGTCCGTGCTCGACACGGTCGCCCACAAGGTTAAACGCAAGCATCCCGATATCGGGCCGCGCCATGTCGAAGCCATGCAACGCGAAATCGCTCTCGCCCGGAACATCGCCTCCGAGCTAGGCGACCAACTACCTGAGATCCTCGATGAGTACCTTGCCACCCTGGATGACTGATCTGCGCAAAGCGATCAAGGCCGGGCTGCAAGCGCTATTCAAAGAGCCACCACTCACTCTGGTGGATTGGGCAAACACGCATTTCTACCTCTCGTCCGAGTCGTCCTATCAAGAGGGGAAATGGGAAACGGCGCCGTTCCAGGTTGCCCTGCTCAATGCCATGGGCAATGACCTCATCCAGTTCTTCAACCTGATGAAGTCTGCCCGGGTCGGCTACACCAAAATGCTCATGGCGAACGTGGGCTACAAGATCCAGCACAAGCGGCGAAGTGTGGCCGTCTTCTCGCCGACCGACCCCGACGCTGAAGAGCTGATGAAGCAGCACATCGAGACGATGGTCAGGGATGTGCCGACGCTCTTGGAATTGGCCCCATGGCATGGCAAGAAGCACAGGGATAGCTCGCTGAGTTCCAAGCGTTTCCAGAACAAAAAGATGCTTTGGTGCCGCGGCGGCAAGGCCAGTCGAAACTACCGCGGTATTTCCGCCGACGAGGTCGTGTACGACGAGCTGTCCAACTTCGAGCAGAACGTAGAGGGCGAGGGCGCTCCCACGTTTCTCGGGGACAAGCGCCTTGAGGGCGCGATCTTCAAGAAATCGATCAGGGGCTCGACACCCAAGATCAAAGGCACGTGCCAGATCGAGAAGGCCGTTGAGGAATCGCCGTACCTGCTGCGTTTCAACATTCCATGTCCGCATTGCGGCCGTGAGCAGCACCTGAAATGGGGTGGCAAGGATTGCGACTTTGGCATCAAGTGGGAACGGGACGAGCATGGCGAGATCACCCAGGCCTGGTATGTGTGCGAGCACACTAAATGCGTGGTCTGGTATCACGAAATGGTCGAGGCAGCTCACCGCGGGCGCTGGATCTGCGAGAAGTCAGGTATCTGGACCCGTGACAGCATCGACTGGTACGGGGCCGACGATGAGTTGAGAGCGACCCCACGAAGCGTCAGCTTTCATGTCTGGACCGCCTACAGCACTTTCACCACTTGGCTGGAAATGGTGCTGGAGTTCGACAAGGTCAAGGACAACCGCGAGAACCTGATCGCCTTCGTCAACACCACATTGGGCGAAACGTGGGAAGACGACCAGGGCGAAAAGGTCGACTGGGAGCTGCTCTATGGTCGTCGCGAGGTGTACCCGCAGGTGCATGCGCGCGGCCTGATCTTGATGGGCTCGATCGATACCCAGGATGACCGCTATGAAGGCAGAGTCTGGGCTTTCGGTCTGGGCGAAGAAGCCTGGCTGGTCGACAAATGGGTGCTCATGGGTGACCCGGCCAGCGAAGAGCTCCGCAAGAAGGTACGCCTGAAGGTGCGGCAGCAATACGTGCGCGGTGACGGCGCCAAGATGGGTGTGGAGCGCTGGTGCTGGGACTCCGGCGGCCACTACACCGATGAGGTCTACGCCGAAAGCCGTGCTCTTGGCGACACTTGGGTGATCCCGGTCAAAGGTGCCAACGTTCCAGGCAAACCGATCGCTAACTGGCCGAAGTCGCGTAACGCGAAGAAGGTCTACCTCACTGAGGTGGGCACTGAGAACGCCAAAGAGTTGATCTACAGCCGTCTCAAGATTCAGCCCAATACTTCCGGCGTGCCGGTACCGGGCTGCGTTCACTTCCCCGCCAATGACGACATCTGCGGTGAGGACGAGCTGAAGCAGCTCACGGCTGAAACCAAAGAACTGAAGATCGAGAAAGGCAGGCGGGTGTACCGCTGGACGGCCAAAGGTCGCCGCAACGAGGCACTCGACTGTTTCGTTTACGCCCTGGCCGCCTTGCGGATCAGCCAGCATCGCTTCGGTCTCGATCTTGAAATGCTCGCCGGCGCCAAGCGCGCTGTTCCGCAACGAGGCACCCGTAGCCGGGTGCGAGGATGACAATCATGACCCCAGCGCAATCGCGGCTGGCCGCGGTGCAGGATGCAATCGACAAGATCCTGAAGGGTGGCCAGAGCGTTCGCTACGGCGAGCGTCAGGTAACCCGGGCTGACCTGGGCGCACTGCGCAAGCTTGAAATCGCTTACACGGCGGAAGTCGCCGCCGAAGCCAACCGCGCCCGCGGCCGCAACCGAATCAGCTATATGAGGATCTGACATGGCCTGGTGGACACGTACCACTCCAGAAGAGCGGATGGTGCGTGAAGCCACGCGCGCCGTCTCCGGTCTGGTGCAAAGCCAACCCCGTGCACAGGGCGGTGGCGGCGGAAGTGAAACGCGCTGGCGCGGCGCGTCGCGCATGCTGCGTAGCATGTCGAGCTGGATCCCGTTTCTGGGTAGCCCGAACCGCGATCTGAGCTCGCCCGAGCGCAAGACCCTGGTGGCCCGTTCGCGCGATGCCATGCGCAACCACCTCATTGCCCGCGCCGCGATTGTGCGAACCCGAACCAACGTGGTGGGTACCGGCCTCATCTGCCGGCCGCAGGTCGACCATGAGGCCCTGGGTCTCACGGAAGAACAGGCCGATGAGCTCAACGCGCAGATCCAGCGGGAGTGGGAGCTTTACGCTGGCGACCCGCGCGAATGTGACGCCGAAGCAACACTGAACCACTACCAGCAACAGGCACTGGCGCTGGTTTCGGCAATGACTGGCGGCGACTGCTTTGTCGCAACGCCGTGGATCGAACGCCCGGGCACCGTCTACAACACCCGCCTGCAGCTGATCGAGACGGACCGAGTTTCCAACCCACACGGCCAGCCCGATAGCGAGCGCCTGGTAGAGGGCGTCGAGTTCGACGACTACGGTGCGCCGGTGGCCTACCACATCTGCAACGGGTACCCGGACGACAAGTTCCTGAAGTACCCGCTGCGTTGGGAGCGGGTCGAGGTCTTCGGTGCAGAGACTGGCCGGCGCCGCGTGCTGCAAATCTGGTGTGACAAGGAACGTCCTGGGCTCAAGCGCGGGGCTCCGTACCTGGCGCCAATCCTTGAGCCGTTACAGAAGCTCGAGCGGTACGCCAGTGCCGAACTGATGGCGGCGGTGATCTCGGCGATGTTCACGGTGTTCATCAAGAAGGGCGAAGACTTCGGCGCGGGTGCAGGTCAGGGCCAGCCGGTCTTTGGAGATGAGGACGGCACGGTTGGGGGCGATGTAGGTCCAGCGCCTCTGGAACTGGGCGAAGGCGCCATCGTTGACCTGGCGCCCGGCGAAGAGCCCATGGTTGCCAACCCAGCCAGACCCAACGCCCAGTTCGACCCTTTCTTCTCGGCGATAGTGAAAGAAATTGGTGCTGCATTGGAGCTTCCTCTGGAAGAGCTGATGCTGCACTACAGCAGCAGCTACAGCGCCGCGCGCGCGGCCATGCTGCAGGCCTGGCGCTTCTACACCATGCGGCGCTGGTGGCTGGTGTGCGACTTCTGTCAGCCCAGCTATGAGCTGATGTTCGATGAAGCTGTGGCGGCCGGCCGCATTCGTGCGCCGGGCTACCGGGACCCGGCTCTGCGCCGCGCCTATACCCAGGCCATCTGGATCGGCCCGGCGCGCGGTGCTATCGACGAGCTCAAAGAGGCCAAGGCGGCCCGCGAGCGCATCGACGTGGGCATCAGCAACGAAACCATGGAAACAGCGGCGATGTCCGGCGAGACCTGGCAGCAGGTCAACCGGCAGCGCGCGCGCGAGCTCAAGCAGCGCCGCGACAACGGAACAACCACAGCAACCGTGGCTGCCGCGCCAAAGCCGCTCGTTCCCGAGCCTGAACCACCTGAAGACGAGGATTGACCCATGCCAAGAGCCTTTGAGCTGGCTTCTGCTCAGCCATGGCTGATGCTGCCCAATGCCTTGGAGAACCTGCTCGCCATCTCCGAGCGCATGGGGGATCCAGTGGCCTTGGAGACAAAGCTGGGTCGCAAGTTGGACAACAGCCAGTCTGTCAGCATCCGCAACGGTGTGGCCATCGTGCCTGTGATTGGCCCGATCTTCCGTTACGCCAACTTGTTCACAGAGATCAGCGGCGCGACCAGCACCCAGGTGCTGGCGACCGACATTCGGGAAGCGCTGGACAATCCGGCGGTGCAGTCGATCATCCTGAACATCGACAGCCCCGGCGGCGTGGCCAGCGGCATCAACGAGCTCTCCGAGATGATCCACGCGGGCCGAGCGCAGAAGAAGATCGTGGCGTACATCGGCGGGAGCGGGGCGAGCGGTGCCTACTGGATCGCCTCCGCCGCGCACGAAATCGTCATCGACGAAACGGGAATCGCCGGCAGCGTCGGCGTGGTGGTCGAGGCGGTGGTCGATAGCGAGAAAGCCACCGGCCGCAAGAGCTACCAGATTGTGAGCCGTAACGCTCCGAACAAGCGTCCGGACCTGGCCACGGAAGAAGGCCGAGCAAAGGTCGCCGAGACGGTTGATGCGCTCGAGGATGTGTTCGTGGCCAAGGTCGCGCGCAACCTGGGCGTTGATGCAGAGAAAGTACCTGGCATGGGTGACCATGGCGGGTTGCGTGTGGGGCAGGCGGCCGTAGCGGCTGGTCTGGCTCACCGAACGGGCTCGCTTGAGGGCCTGATCACCGAGCTGTCCAAGCCGGCAGCGAAAATCACGAGGAAAAACACCATGACGAAAGTCAGCAACACCGCTGAGTTGCAGGCGGCCATCGCTGCCGGCGGCGATCTCACTGCCATCGAGATCAGCGCCCCGGAGAAGATCGATGTAGAGACCCTTCGCAAGGAAGCGGCAGCGACCGCTACCGCCAGCGAAAAGGACCGCATCAGCGGTATCCAGGCCTTGGCGGCCCCCGGCTTCGAAACCGAAGTGCAGGCTGCCATCGACGGTGGGCTCACTGTCGAGGCCGCGGGCCTGAGCTTGTTCAAAGCTGCTCAGGACCGCGGTGTGACCTTGGACAGCATCAAGCGTGATGCCAAGAAGGTCGATCCCGCGTCCGCATCCGCGGGCAAAGGCAAGGTTGAGTTCTCCACCAAATCCATCTGGGCCTCTCGCAAAGGAGCGAAAGCATGAACTATGACATCGTCACCCAGGACGCTCGCACCGCGGCCTTCCTCCTGAACGAGGCCTCTGGTGAGCGCTCCCGCGAGCAGATCGTGCTCCTCAAGGGCAACACCGCATTCGCGCCAGGCCAGATCCTGTCGAAGAACGCGGCCGGCAAGTACGTGGCGTTCGCCGCGCCTGCTGAGGGCGCAGCCGTTGAGGTTGCAATTCTGTATGAAGGCCGTCCTGCGGATACCACTGCCGATCGCTACGCGGCCGCCGTAGTCCGCGACTGCGAGGTGGTCGAAAGCCTTCTGGTCGGTCTGACTGAACCAGCGCGTGCTGCTCTGCTCGCCGCCGGCATCATCCTGCGCTGATTTTCAGCACCTCATTCCCCAACCGCCGCTGGCGGTTTTTTTGTTTTTGGAGATCGGAATGGCCGATTTGAGCATTTTCAACGGTGATGCGTTCGGCACCATCGCCCTGACCACCGCTATCAACCAGCCTGTCGAAGGCCAGGCGGTGCCCACTCGCTTGGATACGCTCTTCGAAGAAGAAGGCGTAACCACCACTGCTGTCTTCATCGAGCGCGAGCACGACAACCTGACCCTGGTACCGGCTGCCGAGCGCGGCGCGCCAAGCGACCCAACCACTGGCCCGGGCCGCGACATGATCCCGTTCCAGACCATCCACCTGCCGACCCGCGCGGTTATTCGCGCTGACGAGGTCCAGGGTATCCGGGCGTTCGGCTCGGAAAGCGAACTCGAGACCGTCGAGGCGATGGTTGAGAAGCGCTTGCTGAAAATGCGTAAACGCCTGGAAGCGACCATCCGCTACCAGCGCGTGGGCGCTATTACCGGCAAGGTGTACGACGCCGACGGCACTCGGGTGCTGCTGGATCTGTATGCCCGATTCGAAATTGAACAGCAGACTGTCGCTTTCACCATGGGCGCTAACACCACCAAGCTGCTGGCCAAAGTGACTGAAGCCAAGCGCCTGGCGGAAGACGCTATCGGTGGTTCCGGCATCATCGCAGGCTGGCTGGGCATTGCCGGACGCAACTGGTTCGACGCATTCACCAACCACGATTCGGTGCAGAAGGCTTTCGATCGCTGGAACGATGGCCAGTTCTTGCGCGACGACCATCGCCGCGATGGCTTCAGCTTCGGTGGTGTGAACTGGGAAGAGTTCTACGGCAACCTGGGCGGCGTCCAGTTCATGGATCCCGACGTTGCCTACCTGGTGCCGGTAGGTGTGGATGGCCTGTTCATCACCAACTTCGCGCCAGCCGACTACATGGAAACGGTCAACACCACCGGTGTGCCGTTTTATGCCAGCCAGGAAATGTTGCGCCACAACAAAGGCGTGGACATGGAAGCCCAGAGCAACCCGCTGAGCATCTGCACCCTGCCGCGCGCCATCATCAAGTTGACCAAGTAATGGGCCGCTCGGAGTTCGACCAGGCCTTCGAGGGCGCGGACGACGAGCTGTTCAGCACCTTCGGCCAGCGGGGTGAGTGCTTCTATGACTCGCGGGAAGGGGCGCCGCCCCAGCCCGTGAGCGTGGTGCTGCAGACCAATGTCAGCGATCCGGCTGGCGGCAGCTTCGTTGCCGTCCACCTGGCCGCCGACCTGCGCATCAGCCAGGTGCCCAATCCATGCAAGGGTGATTTGCTCACCGTGGACTGCAAGCGCTACCTGCTCGATGAGTACGTGGGCACAGACGGCCTCATCAACCGCTTTTCACTCATGCCGGCGGACTGACTATGGACAACCCACTGACCTTGGGCCGAAAGGCGCTAATCGAGCGGCTCACCACGATTTCAGTGGCCAACGGGTATTTCACCTCGGCCGGCTCGAACGTGCGAACGGGCTGGCTCAATGAGCAGCTGCAGGCCCGCGACGCCAGCTTTCCTATCATCGTTGTGCAAAAGGGCCGGGGCCAGGCGCCAGTGCCCGGCCCCATGGCGCTGAAAGCCTTCTCAGGCTTCAGCATCGTTGGTGCTGTCAGCACAGGCATGGACGACTACGAGGATGCCATTGAAGCGCTTGAGCACGACTTGTTGAAGTGCCTGGTTCCCGTGCAAGGCCGCGCCCTAGACTGGCTACCAAAAGGCGTCACCGGCATCACAGTCGGCACCCCCGAGACTTTCCCACCAGGTGAGTCGCTCAAGGCCGCAACGGTCCTTATCCCCGTACAGCTGCACACCATCATTCAGGGAGAACACCCTCATGTCCGACAAAGCCGATAAAACCGACAAGGCGCCAGGCATTCCAGTGCCCAGCACCGTCAAGGCCACCGAACCGGTCGCCGAGTCGGAGCGTGCATTGCCGCGCTTCGAAGTGGAGCTGCTCAAGCCTCACACCCATGCCCGCACGGACTACGCGCCGGGCGACAAAATCAAAGTCACTGCCGAGCAGCGCACCTGGTTGAAAGACCTGGGCGTGATCGCTGGCGACACCTCGGAGAAGTAAGACATGCCACAGATTGAAACCTTCCTGGTCGGTGGCCAGGTCAAGATGCGCAAGTACGGTGTCGGCGGCCCATTCAGGCCCGTGGGCCTGGTCTCGACGCTGACCCAGGCCATCGAAACCAACGACATCACCCTGGCCGATACCACCACCCCGCAGGGTGGCGAGTACGACTCCATCAGCCGGATCAGCAGCATGTCGCTGACCATGAACTGGCGCGAGTTCTACACCGCGAACCTGGCGGCTATCTACTGGGGCACCATCGACCGTGTGCCTGCTTCGACTGTCACCGACGAGCCGCACAGTGCGAGCAAGGGCGGCACCATCCTGCTCGACAAGATGCCGCTGAGCATCACCTCGGTGAAGCTGGCGGCTGGCGGCGCGACCACCTATGTCGACGGTGATGACTGGCAAATGACCGGCTCTGGCATCGAGATCCTGGAAGCGGGCGCGATCGCTGAGGGTGCGGATCTGCTGGTGACCTATGCCTCTGCGTCGGTGGACATCATCGAGGCCTTGACCGGCAGCGGTGACGTGTACGAGTTCCTCTTCGAGGGCGCGAACGCCGCGGGCACCAAAAACCGCGTGAACCTGCAGTACTTCCGCTGCCAGCTCAGCCCGGCCGCCAGCGCGGACTGGATCAGCACCGATGATTTCATGGGCAGTGAGGTCACCGCCAAGGTGCTTTCCGATCCCAAGAAGACCGGCGCCGGCAAGTCGAAGTACATGCGCATCATGAAAGAAGCCGCTTCGGTGTGAAGCATGCCGGCCCGCCTCGGCGGGTCTGGCCCCCAAGGGGTGGAGTAGATGATTCAGCAAACCAATTCAAAAGAGCTCGTCATCGGCGAACTGCAGATCATCTGCCGTGAGCTCACTGTTCTGCAGGTTCGCAAATGGCTGGAAGAAGCCAGCAAACCCGCGTCTCTGGATACCGTTTCCGCCGTGCTGTTCAAGGATTGCACAATCAGCGACGTCATCCGGATGACCAGCCTGAGCGAGGACGATATCGACAGCTTGCGACCATCGCAGGTCGAGTCCGTGATCAACGTCTGCAAGGAGCTGAACCCTCATTTTTTCGACCTGCTGGGGCGTCTGACAAATGCCCTCCAGGCCAGAGCCTGAGAAACCTCGATAGATCCCTGGATGCGCTGGTCCGGATCGGACACGCCAATGCCATCTTCTACCCCTGGTCCTACTATCAAGCGGCAATCGACGCCGCTAAGTGAGCCCCTGTGCGCGACATCGAACTCAAACTGACGGCAGATCTGGACTCGGCGACCAAGGAAGTCGGCGGGTTCCGCAAGGAATTTGCCGAAATGGTTCGAGTGGTCGAGAAACCGCTGCGCCAGATCAATTCCTTTCGCGATCTCGAAAGCACCCTGGAGAAGACCGGCCGTACCATCACCACGGCGCGCGACGCTGTCCGCACGCTGGGCGATCAAATGGCAGCTACTGCCACCCCGACGCGGCAACTGCAGACTGAATACCGCAACTCGGTGAACCAGCTCAAGCAGCTCGAGCGCCAGGAACAGAGCCAGACAGCCCAGTTGGGGCGGATGCGCCGAGAACTGCAGGCCGCCGGCGTCGACACGCGTAACCTTTCGGGAGAGCAGCGGCGCCTGCAGACCGATCTGGCGCAGAAGCTGGTGGTCGGCCAGCGCGACAAGAGCATCCAGGATGCGCAGGTCAACCTTGGAATCGCCAAGTTCACGAACACCAGCGCAGAGATCGCGCGCCTGCAGTCTGATTTCCAGCTGCTGCGATCTACAGGCAAGCTGTCTGCCACGGAAATCGCGATCGCGCAGAACACGCTCCGGCAGAGCCTGGCTGCATCTGCTGCACAAACCGCACAATTGACCGGTGCGACCAAGACTTGGAACGCGAGCCTTGGCGACGTGCAGGCGCAGATCATCGCCGGCGCTGCTGCATTTGGCGGATTCGCTATGGCTGCGTCGCAGGGATTTTCGGCCTACGCGGACTTCCAGCAGCAAATCGCGGCGATCGGCACGATCACGGACTTGAGCGACCAGCAACTTACGGGCTTGTCGCAGAGCATTCGTGGCTTGAGCCGGGACATGGGCAAGTCCGCAAGCGAAAGCGCATCGGCTGTGTACGACCTGCTGGGCAGCGGGGTGGCTACCGCCGATGCGATGAATGTGCTCGAGCAATCGACCAAAGCTGCCGTGGCTGGCCTGACCGATACCAAGACCGCCGCGGGCGTGGGCGTGTCGATCATCAATGCATACGGCGAGAGCATGGACAACCTCGGCCTGAGGTACGACCAGCTCTTCGTGGCCATCAAGGATGGTGTGGTCAGCTTCGATCAGTTGGCAGCTGGCCTGGGCCAGGTCCTTCCGACAGCCGCAGCTGCTGGCGTTAGCTTCTCCGAAGTGGGCGCGGCCATCGCGCGTATGACGGTTCAGGGTATCCAGGCTCCGATTGCAATCACAGCGCTGCGCAGCGCCATCAACCAGCTGGCATCGCCCGCGCAGGGCGCCAAGAAAGCGATGGCTGATCTCGGCATTGAGTGGCGAGGGCTGTCGGGCACCATTGAGCAGATTGCGGCGAAGAAGATTGGCTTCAATGCCTTGGCACAAATCATCCCTGATACTGAAGGCCGCACAGCAATTCTCGCGCTGACGAAGGACTATGCGGGGTTCGTGAACCAGGTCAAGGACATGGAGTCAGCTGGGGGCACGACCGAGCAAGCCTATGAAAAGATGAAGAACACTCCCACCGCTCAGCTCAACGAGTTCAAGGCGGCGATGAGTGATCTGAACATCTCATTTGGCAACGCGGTGGCGGCTGGCTTGCCCCTGCTCAACCTGCTCACTGATCTGGTGAATGCATTCAACGGCCTGAGCGAGCCAGTGAAATTCGGCATTCTGAGCTTCGTGACTTTCGGGGTGGGTGCCAAGGCGTTAGGCGCAGCGCTGAAGGCGGGCAGGTTGGCGCTCACGGTATTCACCGGCGGAGCTGCGGTAGCCGCCGCGCAGCTCGGTACTGCTGGCGCCGCTATGGATGCGGTTTCCGGAAAGGCCACACGGCTCAACGGGATCTTAAATTCGCCGGTTAGCGGATTGCTTCGCGGTGGGCTTTATGGGGTTGTACTGACCCAGCTGTCCCAGCTCTATGGCATGTATCAGCAGATGGAAGAGCTGGAAGCATCTCAGGAAACACAGAAAAAGAATACCGCAGACCTCATATCAAAGAACTTGCAGTACAAAGACACGCTTGTTGCCCAGCCTGCTGTAGTCCAAGCCATGACCGAGGCTGAGCGCAAGTCCTATGCTGAAAGACTCAGTAACGCACAGACCTATTACTCGAAACTTTCCGAACAAATAAGCCGAGCTAGTTTCGAAAAGAATGGGCCTACAGCAAGTGTTGATCCTGAAGCGCTCGATGCCGCCAAGCGAGCAAGGGAATACGGGAAAGCCTTGGAGCTTGAAACCTCTTACGAGACGGAACGCATTGCAGACGCGAAGGCTAACAGCGCAGAGCTGGTGAATATTCAAACCAGGCTTCAAACGGATTTGAAAACTCAGCTCGACAAGCGTGTTGCAGCTGAACGTGCCGCAGGCGCTGCGGTAAAGAAAGCTCAAAAAGACCAAATCGAGACTCAGAAGAAATACACGTTAGCACTGGCTGAGATTAACTCTGGCACGGGCGGTGACGCGAGTTACGGCTCCGCCCAAGCGCTGAAGGTGGGAGCCAGAAACGCCTTGCGTCGAGGTGACATTGAAGGCGCGAAGCAGCAGGCTGATGCGGCTTTGAAGATGCTTCAAAGCTTGGCCAAGGCTGGCGAAAACACCTATGGGTTCGAGGGCTTCATAAAAGAGCTGCAAGGGATTGAAGCTGAGGCAGACAAGGTAAATCTCAGAAAAGCGGAGGAAAGCTTTAAATCCGCGAAAGCTCAAGTTGTAGACCTCAAAAAAGAAATAGAAACGCTTAAGGTCATTCAAATCACCCCGATGCTTTCTGAGGATGCACTCTCGAAGGTCAAGCGACAGCTTCGAGAACTTCAAACAGGACTTGGACAGGATGTTCCTGAGATTCTAGGAAAGCCTAGTTTGCCTTCTGGAACCAACTTGGCCGATGGGCTGGTGAAAAAGGTCAGCGGTATAGAGTCCGGTGGCAGCGCGGTGGGGGTGGAAGGCAAGAAATTGTCCTACATACCCGGCGTGAACAGCTATTCGAATGAAAACCTGAGCGTTGAAGTGAAACCGGTTGTTCCACCTGGTGCCACTTCGCTCATAAAGACTCAGATCGACAACCAGGGAGATATTCCGGTCGAGGTGGAACCGGAGTATCCCGAGTCGGACGAGCCAGTTGATGTGCCGGTCGTACCTGCCCTTGACCAGGCGTCGGTTCAGGAAACAGCAAATCAGATTGCCGCCGCAGCAGCTGAGTTTGCAAAGACTCTGGTGATACCGGTAACACTAGCAACTTCGGGCGTTGCGAGCGCTGATGGCGCAGCATCTGATACGCCCGGCTTCGCTTCCGGTGACATGGTGCGCGGTCCAGGAACAGGCACCAGTGACAGCATTCTGGCCCGGTTATCGAATGGCGAGTTTGTAGTGAAAGCTGCCGCTGTTCGTCACTATGGACCTGAGCTTCTGCGCCAAATCAATTCCCGTCGATTTCCAGCTTTTGCGTCAGGTGGACTGGTGTCGGACTCTCCGATTCCTAGTGTTTCTTCGCCACCTCAGTCGCTACTGGATCTGGCCTTACCACAACAACAAAAGTCGCTCGGAAGCTTCACGCTCAATATGGGTGGGGAGACGTATCAGCTTCAGGCACCGGAGCAAGACTTTCAGCGGCTGATCAGGAATCAGCGAATCAAGTTCGGCCGCAGCTGAGGTGTCACCAACTCAACCCGCCTGGGCGGGTTTTCATTTCTGGAGTAACTGATGAGCCTGCCGCTGATCATGCTGGGGGGCATCCCCATTGTTCTGGATGCCGGCGCACCGGATCAGTCCGACAACCCGCTGCTGGGCGAATCTGTCATCCGGCTGTCCGGCGGCGAAGGCGTCAAGATGACCCACTGGGGCAAGGCCGCCGGCACCATCAGCGGTCAGGGTTGGATGCCGCCGGGGCTGGATGGCCTGGACTACAGCCAGCCGCTTGAGCTGCGCCTCACCGCGCAGGAGAGCATGGTGAGCAACAACCGTGTGCTGGCGCTGACCAGTACGCCCCGCGATGACTGGGCGCCTTGGGCCTTTGCTCTGGTTGGTCTCCGCTGGATTGAAGCCGAGTGCGCTGTCGACGGGCTGATAGTCACGGTTGACCAGATCGTAGGTGCCACCCGGTACATGGCGCAGTGGATGCCGGTCTACAACGTGTTCGCCAGTAAGCCCCCCAAGACGCAGAGCTCGGGCCAAGGCAGCTTCGGTTGGACCATCGCCTGGGAAGAGGTCTGATGCTGATCAACGGATTGCCGCTCAATGCTGCGGCGCTGGGTGGCCTGCAGGGTGATTCCAGTGCAACCGAGCCACTACCGATTGTGCCAGGCCGGGCGTTCCGCTGGCGCCTGCGCGTAACGGTAGGCGGCATCGATGTGACTACCCGGCTGACGGGCCAGGTCCACGTCGACCGCGAGCGCGGCGCTGCCGGTCTGGCGGACTTCACGCTGCAGATGGACGTTGGGCCGGTGGTGCCCATGGAGTGGGTGGGCCGCGAAGTCGCGATCGACTACATCAGCGCTGCGTCAGGCATTACCACCGAGAAACGCCGCTACACCGGGCGCATCGTCACCACCGAATGGGGCTCGCTGGCCAGGCTGCTGGTTTGCCACTGCGGTGATCAACTGCAGCAACGCGTCGAGGCCATGAGCACCCAGGCGGTGGAAGCGCTGATCCCGTCCTACTGGTCGGACGAGGTGTTCGAAGCCGTCGACGGGCGCAGTCGCTGGGACTATGCCCAGGAGCGCCTGACTTCGGTACAGGGCAGCCTGGACTCTTCGGCGACCGGCGAACTGCGACTGACCACCTGGTACGCGGGCAATATCGATTTCACGTTCGGCAGCGGCACCACGGTCTACGACTCGGTGGCGCTGTCCTATGCAGATCTCACCAGCCTCACCAACACGGTGGAGATTGAGGCGAACTATCGTTTCCCGCGGCTTCGCCAGCTCAACGAGAACTTCACCTGGGTGCATCCGGACACCAACGGGATGGGCGGGCTCAGCGGGTTTTGCCAATGGCGCCCTGACAGTACCGAGCTGCCCGACGTAGCCATGGTTCGCGATGCCGTCACCGGTAGCGGCCTGAGCCTGGTGCGCAGCCCGAGCTACAACCGGGTGCCACTCAGCGCGCCGGATCCTTGCGGCACTGGCCAGCCTTGGGTGAACAACTATGCCGACCTGCTGCTGGGGGCTTCACTCACCGGCGGCCGACGCTGGAGCCAGCCGATCACCGAGAAATACACCCTCAAGGTGGTGGCCGAGAACAGCATTGCCCAGGCCGGGGAAGTCATTGCACGCGAGTCTCTGTCGATCGAGTACACCAACGACCTCGCAGACTCATGGGAAAGCACGGCCTTCGGCATCGACGCGCCGAGGCAGGTGAGCACCACGACGGGCAATGGTGTGGGCGGCAACGGCACCGGCGGTATAGGCGGAGCCCCTGCGCAGGACGGCGGCGAGACTGGGCACAAGGATCAGCGGGACGAGGCGCAGCGGCTTGGCGCCTTCAAATGCCTGCTGCATCAGGCGAAGACATCGATCATCCAGGCGCACAGCGGGACTCGGGTCAGTTGGGAGTCACCGACCAGCATGGTGATGGATGTCGACTTGGTGCACACCCTCGCAATCAGCGACCAGGGCATCAACGCCGCGGCGCGGTGCAGCCATGTTTATGACACGTTTGACCTGGCGGCTGGTAGCGCCATCACCACGCTGACGATCACCGTGATGCGCGGGGGCGGCGCGGCAGAAGATCCGCTTGAGCCGCCTGCAGCATCCTCCGAGCCGCAACCTGAACCTGAAGGTCCGGACCCCATCGGGCGGAGCCTTCCGACTCAGCTGGGCGGCAAGAAAGGAGCGCCGGCCTACAAGGAAGAGCTGGACGGTTTCTCTGGCAACTACGACAACGCCGATCCGACGCTCGAGGTGTTCCCTCGACGCTTCCAAGTGACGTCGATCGACATACCCGAAGAAGACACCGACGAAAAAACCGTCGATATCGCGGCGACCTACCGGGTCGTCATCCCCAACGACCTTCTGGAGTTGTAAGCCATGTCAGAGACCGAGCGGCGCGCCTTAGGCGTTGCACTGGAGACGAACCGGCGGGCGAGTGGTGCCGCCATGGAATCATCCCGGCGCGCAATTGGCCCGGCAATGGAAGCAGAGCGCCGCGGCTCAGGGGCCCAGATTGCCGACGACATACAGCGGCTGGGGGGAGTGCAACGCAGAAGCACGACCCTGTCCCGGATCGAGCGCCGCGGTGGGATCGGTGGGCAGACCGGATCCGGAGTCTGGGCCGCTCCTAACGTCGGCACCGGGGGTGGTATAGCCAGCCCACTTACTGAGGCCGACTACACCAAGCGCGAATACTGGCCAGACGGAATTCTCAGCAGCGATGGCCTGTTCAACATGCCGGCGCTGAAAACCTTGGTGATGACCGACAACGATGGCGCAAGTGTCACCGTCAATTTCGCGAAGCCGGTCACGCCGGCGAAGGTGCCATAGATGCGCTTCATCAATAACTGGATCACCCAGCTGACTCAGCCCATGGCGGCCGCGGCAACCACGCTGCCTGTGCCAGCCGCAGCGCTCTCGCGCCTGGCGGCCGGCACGTACCTGCTCACGCTGGTCAACTCTGCGAGTGCGCTGGACCAGACCCAGTGGGAAGTCATTGAAGTCACTGTCGCCAATGGCGTTGCGACGGTGACCCGTGCTCGGGAAGAAACCACTGCACGGGCCTGGCCAACCGGCACATTGATTTATTGCGGCGTTACAGCCGGCACTCTTAACCAGTTCGCACAAACGATTGCATCGCTCGTCGCGCGGGTCACGGCGCTCGAAGGAGGGGGCGGCGTTGATCCGGAGCCGGAGCCCTCCGATGGCGCGCTCACTGACTCTGCCGGCCAAGCTCTTACCGACCAGGCACAGAACACTCTCGTACCGGCGGCCTGATCCCCGTCGCCTTGATAAAACGGACATTCCAATGGCAAACGTTCAGCACACAGATAGCGGCACCACCGATCCACAGCTCGCACCTCCGAGCATCGGTGCCCACTACATCAATACAGTCACTGGTCAGACCTGGGTGGCCCACGGCACAGCCCGGGTGGAGGACTGGGGTGGCCCACTACCCGGACACGCGCTGGCTATCCCCGACACTGTCAACGAACTCGTCCTTAATCCAAAGCAGCCCATTACCGTTTGGCGCGTAAAGCCGGGGGATTTCAACCCGATAGTTGTGCTGCCGGAGATCACCGAGCCAGGGTTCTACGAGATGCTGCTCGTCCTCGAGAACTCATCGGGAGTGCCTGTTACCGTGGATGTTGTTGCGGGGTTCAATCAGGCCAATTTGGAGCGGATGGATCCTTCGCTCGGTGTCGCTGTGAGCTCGGCCACCACCTACAAAATACACTGCTGGGTCCCGCTCGTTGCCGTTGGTGGTTCTAACTTTTGGTCAGTAGTGCAGCGCTCATACATGGCCTTTGGGTCAGATTATGTGAAGCTTTCAAACCCTTCGAGCTTACGCATTTCCGGTAGTGCGCGGAAATGGGCATTGGAATTTACCAGTCCACGCCAACTGGACCTGATTCTCACGGCAATAGGAAACAGCATGAGGATGGATCCTATTGAGGATATCGAGTTGTTGATTCTCAACTACTCAGGAGGCCTCATAACAATGACTGTGGATACGGATGTTGGTTATCCGCTTAAAGACGTTGATCAGATAGTTGTTCAGCCCAACTCTGGAAAGCGTTACACGCTGACTTTATGTCGTGACAGATGGTCTGTTGCCAAAGTGCAAGATGTTTAAGGGGGTCCAATGGTGCGCACATTGGTTTGGCCTTGGCATGGGATGATTACTGGCGAAACATTGACCCTGCCCAATGGCACTACCAGGCCTACGCCTTTCCTGCCGGTCGAGCCCAGCAGCTTCTCCGGGCCTGGGGACAACCATAAGATAGTGGTGGCGGGTACGCCGCCTATCTCCGAGGCTGAAGCAGCACAGGCGCCACCAGGTGGGCAGTACTGGTCCGGCAAAGCGCTTATCACCGCTGGGCGGCTCTACGAGAAAGATGTCAGCTGGATCTACCAGGCCCTGGATGGCACTCGCTGGGCAGTAACAATGCCTATTCGCAATATCCAGCCAACGACATCTACGCTACGGATTACCTTGAAGCGCTTCGGCGAGTTCACTTTGCCGGCAGAGGCGATCAACCTCACGCAACAATTTCCAGTGGGGTTTCTTTCTGCGGAGGAGCGAAGGCTATATTTTGCCGATTTTGGTAACGATCAGACGCACGTCATACGTCTGCACAGTGTTAGCGACACCGGTCGCACCGCAATTATCTCATGGTGCATTTCAAACGTGGGCACTGGCATTGATCCCCACGCGCGGCCTTATACCTACTTGAAAGTTTCGATCGTCGGTAGCGGAAAGGATATCGCAGCAACTTACGAAATGCTGTATGACAAAACTCAGGTGCGCAGGGATGACCCAGGCGTAGTGATAGACGAAGAGTACGGGTTTGCGGTAGATCCTAGTCGGAACTGGATAGAGACCAATCGGGAACCGTTTGGCGATGGAGGGCCAAATTCAGGAACACGTTATTTTTACAGCTATGAACCTACTACGACACTAAAAGTTATGAAGGGGGATAACCTTTTTCCCGGTCCAGTTTCTGTCAACAGACGTCAGCGCTGGATTCCTTTCATTTCGTTCGATGGAGAAATTCCGGTCCCGTGCACATTCAGTTGTGTGTATCAGGCGGAGCGGCCCATGCCAGTCGTCAATGTGGTAACTGACGAACAGGTTATACAGCTGATATATGAAGACGGTCGTAGCGACTTTGAAAATGACGGTAAGTACCATTTTGAAGGAAGAACCGCTGCCGAAGGCGCGCTGACAATCACCATCGCGCATGGTGATTACAGATGGAACAGGGCTTACCCTTTCTCGTCTCAGAGCATCCTGAACGACCTCGTCTACACCACCGCCTATTTCGACGGCCAGCAACTTCCGGATATTGGTACCGGCCGATCAGGATTCGGCCTCATAGCGTTTGGCGAATTATGGGCGGACGTTGGCCAGTATAGGCCGTCGGTGGGCGTCAGCATGGCTCTGGCCGGCGACGTGACCTACTTCTATCTATACAGCAACAACTGCCTGGCGCTGGCGACGGTTACCGAGTATCCCAAGCACAAGTTCTACGGGGCGATCACCCCCGATGGGTTTATTGATCCGGTGGGGGAGCATCCCAGTGATTTCTACAGCCACTATGGCAGTTACAACCCTATCACCGGCCAACTGATGCTTGGTTCGTCCAAGCCCGTCAACTGGATCTAACCCCCCCTTTCGAAACAGGAGCAGCCAGCCATGCAGCCGGCCCGCCAAGACCTGCCCGTCGTTCCGGGCGCTACCTACCGCGACACGATTCGAATCATGCAGCCGGTGTTCGTGTACCGGGATATCACAGGCATCGGCGGCGCACCCGTGGTGCTGCAGGTGCCCGATCACGGCCTGGCCTCGGACTGGCCTGTGTGGGTGCGCGGCGTTGTAGGGATGCCGGACCTGAACCGGGAACCTCAGCGCCAAAGGCCGCACGCAGCAAAGCGCATCGGTGACGACACTATCGAGATCAACGCCTTGTCGGCGGTGGATCTGCGGCCCAAGGGTGGACAGATCATCTATCGCAAGCCGGTTGATCTGTCTGGCGCGCTTGTGTCCATGGAAATTCACCGGGCCGACGACCTGGTGCTTGTGCTCGGCATTGGCACCGGCCTACGGGTCGCTGCTCCAGGCACGATCGAGCGTGTGCTCACCTCTTCACAAACGGAACTGCTCACAGGCGACGACCTGACCTACACGCTCGACGTCATCTATGCCAACGGCCCGACCATCACCCGTTACTTCACTGGCACGGTAGGCAAATCAACCTGCTGTGAGCCTAGCGAACAACAGATCGTTACCACAGGCGAGCAGGGCCCTCCCGGCCTGGGGGCAGCGGAACTGAGCACCGACCCCAACAACCGCCTGACCTTCGGCCGAGACCTGAAGCTGTACGTCTCTGACGACCTGATTCCTGACCCGCTGGCCTACTACATACTTGCAAAAGGATAGAACCATGTCCCTGGAAACCAAGATCATCGCTCTGGCCCAAGCCGTAGGTGCCGATGTGAAACTGCTCAAGGCCAATGTTGGCGATCTGAGTGCACTTCCGACGAATGCCAAAAACAACATCGTCGCCTCCATCTCCGAACTGTATGCGTTGCTGGGAGGGGCGGGCGCCAAGATCGACGACACGGCCGGCGCCGGCGCCACCTCTGTCACTTGGTCAGCAGACAAAAGCACACGCTTCGTTGCCAGCGCGGTGTCTTCCCTGCGCTCGGAATTGACGGCTGGTGCTGCTGCGGCGCTGGACACTTTTGCTGAGCTCGCTGCTGCCCTGGGCAACGACCCAAACTTTGCTGCCACCATTGCGACCGGCCTGGGTAACCGAGTGCGCGTCGACGCGGCTCAAACATTCAGCACCGCTGAGAAGGCCCAAGCTCGTACCAACATCGGTGCAGTTGGTACGGCAGATGTCGGTGATACCGAGCATGATTTTGCGGCGGACTATGTCGCCGCGAAGGCCTAAGCGGTGAGCCTGGTCGCGCGGGTTACCGCGCTTGCCCAAACGATCGCAGCAGATATCAAATCGCTCACGTCGGGGAAGGTGGACAAGGTCGGCGGGAAGGGTCTGTCGACCGAAGATTACTCTACCAGCGAAAAGAATAAGCTATCGGGCATAGCCAGTGGAGCGCAGGCAAACCCCCCGATACAGACGTCGCAACTGGATCGCACGATCGGTGTATTGATGCCCGTCGGGGCTTTCGGACTGGGCAAACTCTTGGATCTCCGGAGCTCGACGTTCTCTGGTAACACACCGCCGTCGTTCTTCTTCGGTACCGGCACGACTATGGGCTTCATCGCTGGGGGGCCTGGTCCTAATGCAAACCAACTTGGTTTGGAAATCCCACAGCTAATCGGTGCGCGCAACTACGGCATCCTCACCACGCATGGCCATTGGACCGACGCCACCGGCGGGGGTGGGGTGCAGCAAATATTCACTACCGGGGATCGTACTTTTACGCGATTGCCTACGAGTGCAGATGCGTGGGCGAACTGGCGCGAACAGGCCTACATGGAAGCTGTAGACGCGAAAGCCAATACAGCGGTGCTGATTAGCGCTGGGTTTCTGGTTCAGTCGCTTAGTCAGCCTAGCGGCTCTGACTTCAATAACGCCGGCTCTATACAGTTTGAGTTGAAAACCGGCATCAGCTCCACCCTAAACAAACCTGCAGGCGCCGGAAACGGCTGGGTCAACGTGCTTGGCATGCCGCGTGACGCAAGCAACGGCTCGCAGTTAGCCACCGGCGTGACAGCTGAGGGCGTTTGGTATCGTCGTAAAGAGAATGCGGTATACAAGGATTGGAGACAGTTGTCGTTTACCGACAACCCAACCTTTTTGGGCGACGCGGTTTTCCAGCGCAATGGTCAAGCGACGCCTCTCCTATTTTCGCTAATGGGTGATGCAGGTCAGGCAAAGACCTTTCGTTTCGGCGTTGGCACGCAGGGTCGATGGGATCTGATTTGCAATGAGGCTGCTGAATCTGGATCAAATACGGGCAGTAATTTCGTGATTGCCTCGCGTAGCGATACGGGAGCCTACGTTCGCATACCGCTCAGTATTGATCGGGCCAGTGGGGTAACGACGCTCAGCGGACTTGTGATGAATGGTCCTTCCCGGGTTGCACAGTACACCCTGACCACTTTGCCATCTGCCTCAGCCTACAACGGCCACGAAATAGACGTGACCAATGCGACAGTCTCGCCCGCCGGCCCCAAGCGCTGCCGCTCGAACGGCACCAACTGGCTGATCCTGAATACCAACACTCCTGTGAGCTGACCCAATGCCCGTATACAACGAAGACACCTTCAACTACGAAATCCTCCTGCGCTTCGGCGACACCGGGCCGAACAAAGGTCTGCTGACCGGCGCATCGCGAACCACCATCACCCAGACCACCAAGGATGGAGTGCCGATCGCCACGAACATCAATACGCCTGAGCAACTCGTGCTGATCGCGGGCGAGGAAGGCGAACTGCTCTCCACAGTGCTCGGCGAGGTCAACGCAGAAACCATCGTGCTGAACGGCCAGTTGCAGGCCAGCCTAGCCGACCTTAACGCCATCGCAGCGCAGCAACTGGAGCAGCTGGCGCAGGCTCAGAGCCAGCTGGACTCCGCCAATGATCAGGTATTGGCACTTCAGCGTGAGTTGGCCACTGCTACATTGACCATTGAGGGCTTGATTAAAATTGAATCTGAGGGAGGCGCTGCAGATACTCCATGAAGATATAAAGTTTAAATTAGAACAAGCTGAATTAATCAGTCGAAGATCTTAGACCCGATGTAGCCTATACCGCCAATAGCCAGGAATAGGATGCTTATCCCAGGAAAGCGGACTAAAAGATAAATAAGAATGCCCCATGATATCCATGCGAGCTTGTCGATGATGACCGAAAAAATCACAAACCCGATCAAGAAGGACAATGTTACACGGGAGTCCTTTACCAAGATGTAACGCTGCGCCATGACAGTTATCTCAAGAATACGGTGGCGTAGATCATCAGGCGCTATCTCCCACTTTGCAATCACCCGCAGTCAAAATTTCCTCGGCTACCACCGTATCCGTTCGTAATTTTCTGACAGTTCACGCCCGCCACTGCGGGCTTTTTTTCGCCTGGAGAAAAAGCATGAAGACCTCACCGAAGGGCATAGCCCTGATCAAATCCGCCGAAGGGCTGCGGCTCAAGGCCTACCCCGATCCCGGCACCGGCGGGTTGCCTTGGACGATCGGTTACGGCAGCACGTCGGGCGTCACCCGGAACATGGTCATCACCGAAACCCAGGCCGAGCAGATGCTCGCGGAAGATCTGGTGCGGTTCGAGCGTATCGTGGAGCGCCTGGTGCAGGTTCCGGTCAACCAGGGCCAGTTCGATGCGCTGGTGTCGTTCACCTACAACGTCGGGGAGGGCAATTTCACCAAGTCGACGCTGCTGCGCAAGCTGAATGCCGGTGATACCGCTGGCGCCGCCGAGCAGTTCTCCCGTTGGGTCCATGCAAGCGGCAAGGTGCTGCCGGGCCTGGTCAAGCGCCGTGCCGCTGAGCGGGCCATGTTTCTGGGTGTCGCGTGACGTGGGGCAAAGTGCTGGCCTATCTGGCCGCGGTGCTGGCGCTCATTGGCCTGTGTGGCGCTGCGCTGTACGCCGCCTACAGCCACGGCGTGACGGTGACCAATGCCGCGCGGGACGCCGAATGGTCGCAGGCCGTGGCCACCCAGAAAACCGAACTTGCGCAGGCGGTGCAGGCCGCCCGCACCGAAGAACAACGCCTCCAGCGCGAGGCCAACCAGGTAGGAACCGATGCGAGAGAAAAGAACGCTGCTGCCGATGCTGATGGCCGCGGCCTTGACGCTGCTGGCGACCGGCTGCACGTCCAGGCCGGAAAGCTTGCCGCCGGCGTCGGCGGCTGCTCCAGTGATACCGGCGCTGCCGATCGAGGCGCGTCAGCCGCCCGCGCCGCCCTGGTGCTCTCCCAACTGCTCGAGCGCGCTGATGCGCGAGCGGGAGACCTGGCAAAGGCTTATGACCGAGCCCGAATAGCGGGGCAGGCCTGCGAGCGGGCCTATGATCTGGTCAGCGGCGCCCAGTCTGCCCGGTAGCTGGATCACTGAGCGCCCTGTGCGTTGCCGATGATCCACATCAGATCCCACCAGGGAAATACGCCTTGAATTTGAATCAGCTTGCAAGTTGGGCCATGCACAAACGGCTTTGCCGAATCCTGTAGCGACTGTCCCTGTTCGCATTTCCTGCAACGGATATGAGGGAAGGGATCGTCGTGCACGGACCAGATCTCCGACCAGGTATCGACGTCACTGAGCTTAGGTGTAGGGCTTAGCGATTCAAACGTATCCACGTACACCTCTACTGTCGTATCTCAATGATAGCTGTCAGCGGCGTTCCGGGCAGTAGGATTGCAAAGTCGAGCTGATTGGTGCCAGAATGCTGTTCATCTGTACAGTATCCAGGCCATGACATGGACAGCCCATCTAAATCTAAGAACCTTGAGATCTCTTTTGACGACCTCCTCTGCATCCATTGGAATACCCCGAAGCCATTTGCACAGAACGCCAATAGGGAAAGTCCCGGGTCGGACGTTCAAATCTTGCACCTAGGGGTGTGCTAGTGCTTAGTGCCCCTGGAAATCAAGATTTTGAGTTCATTCCAGGGGGTTTTGCTTAGCTCACGGGAGGGGCAGGCATCGGAATGATGCAAGTCTTCATCCCCATCCTCCTCCATCTGCGCTGAGCCACATTTGCGACAGCATAGTGAGTCGCCATTCAATTTCCATGCATGGTGCCAATCTAACAACTTAGACGCTGTCATTATCGCGCTCCTCAGCATGACGTAACCGGTTGAGGAATAGGGGGGACCGACAGTTCTCGCTGTGCGACGAACGGTCTGTATTTAGGCCAATTGACGAGGGCATGCGGGGATGCATCGGAGGCCCCAGGGGATAAGCAACATTCAGATTCAGTGAAACCCTATGAGATAGGCTATAAGCTTTCCATCCGACCCTAGGAGAATGTTCAATGGAAGTGAAATTGGTAACACTGTTAGGTGCTGATGTCCCGGAATCAATGAGAGAGAAGGGCCTGTCTACTGCTTACCAAGTGACAAGCTATGATGGGGCGGTCACTGTTTTTGAAACCGGATCGGAGGCCGCTCAGTACGCCAGTCGCATTCACAAGCAGCACCGATTTGCACAAGGCCTTGACGATGAGAGGGACAACTGATCCAGGTACCCGCGGCGACGAAAGCTAGGCTGTGACTAGCGACGCTTGTGCATATGGTCAACTATCCATCTTAGATCCTGCCAAGGATAGTGGCGTGAGTCGCTTGGAGTAGCACAGTCATCCCTATGCGGAAAAGGCCTCAAGGCATTTTGGAATAGTTGATGCGCACCACAACTCCTGCATCGGAGATGTTGCACAGGCTCATCGTACACTTCCCATATCCCCAACCACGTATTCAAATCATCGTGGTCAGGGTGTCGTTTCAGCCAGTCCAGTGGTTCCATCTGCTTCTCCCGCTTCCCCATCCGAGCATAGTCTGCTTTGTGGTGCTTCGCCGGGACCTTGCATAGGCAAAGACGGAAAGGGATCTGACACCGCCACTGTTTCGCGAAAAGGATAGGGATTCTCGGCGGACTGCCGCGCGGCCATCTGCATCCCGCGCATCCGATTGCCGAGCGCTGATAGCTCGACGTGAGCGGCGGAGAGGTCGCGTTTGTACGACGCCAATAGGTGCAGCGCCTGGTCGCGCTCGCGCGCAGTGACTGCGTGGATGTCGACCAGCTTCAGGATATTAGCCCGGGCCTGGCGCAGGTCGGCGGCCACCTGTTCATACTCTGCCTGGACCAGTTCGGCCTGCTGCTTCCATATTTGGGCTTCGGTGGGTATGCCAAGGCATCCGAACTCTTCGTCTTCGATTTCCATACTGCTGCTCGCCAATACTGTATGTGCGTACAGTATTCGAGATACGTCCGATTCCTCAAGGGTGGATCGATAGGTGGTGCAGGGAAGAGGTGTGAAGGTCGGCAGGACGCCGGGGGAGGGCAGTGAAGGCGTGGGACAATTGTGGGACACCAGATGTCCCAAATGGGCATTAATGTCGATGCATGGCTATGCATCGATAGCCAATGAAAACGGGGGTTTAAGGAGCATTGCCCAGTAAGAGCGTAAGAAAAAAACGGATTGCAAATCCGCCTACGCCGGTTCGATTCCGACCTCGGCCTCCATCATTGAGAACCCCGCAGATTAACGTCTGCGGGGTTTTTCTTTGTGCGACCGAAAAAGCCTGCGTACCCGAACTGCACGTACCTCTACGGTGGTGGTCTGTTGGTCTGCACAATGTCAGTTGCGCGTCAGAGGTACCGCGCGCCTGATTGCGGTTGTGCCCGCCAAAGGATTGGTTTAGCTTTGCGCCAATAATGGCAACGGGCCATGTCTCTTGGCATGACACCGGGATGGCAACGGTTACAACACTCTGGGATCAACCATGAAAAGATTCGTCGTGCTCGATAGTTTCCGCGGTCTCTGTGCGGTTGCTGTCGTGCTGTTCCACACTTACGTGGTTCAAAGCATTGCCGAGCTCGAGTTTTTCAAGCACGCGTTTCTGTTCGTGGAGTTCTTTTTTATCCTCAGCGGTTTCGTGTTGTTCCACACCTACGGCCAGCGTTTGAACAACGCGACTGATTATAAGGATTTCTTCATCAGTCGCACGGCGCGCCTTTATCCCCTGCACCTGACAATGTTGGGCGTTTACCTGGCACTGGAGCTGGGCCGCTCATTGGCTGAGAAGAAAGGGTTCAGTTTCAACGAGCCGGCATTCAGTGGCGCTACGTCGATGCACGAATTCCTGCCCAACCTGCTTCTGCTGCAATCCTGGCTGAACAGTGCCATGACCGGCTCGTTCAATTACCCCGCGTGGAGCATCAGCATCGAGTACTACCTGTACTTGATATTCGGCGTCATTGCAGTGCTGGCGCGCACCCGCACGATCAAGATCTTCGCAGTCATGTCCCTGGCGGCCTTCATCACTTTGTGGAACGGTGAGTCCTGGCTGAAGCTGGAGATCTTCCGCGGTGTTTCATGCTTCTTCGCCGGTGCCTGCCTGTACGTGCTCTACGATCGCATAAAAGACCTGGACCTGGACGCCGTGGACTTCAACCTGCTGGAAATTGCCCTGGTCCTGGGCAGCTATCGCCTCCTGGTATCGGACATCGATCACAAGGGCGTGTATGCCAGTCTGCTGTTCTGTGCCTTGATTCTGGCATTCTCGTTCGAGCGCGGCGTGGTTTCGCGACTGCTGCACCACCGTTTCTTCGTCTGGCTGGGCGCCTTGTCGTTCTCGATCTATTTGACGCACGCGGCCATTCTCTTTGTGTTCAAGAGCGCCATCATCGTGCTGTCGAAAGTGCTCCACACAGACCTGACGGAGACCATGCAGGGCCATGACATGCCCAACATGGTCAAGTACATTTCTACCCACAGTGTCTGGCTCGACAACGGCATCGTCGTCTTGCAACTGGCGGCAGTGCTGCTGGTCTCGGCCTTGACCTACAAGTACGTCGAGATGCCGGGCGTGCAACTGGGCAAGCGCCTGACTCGCCGCAAAGGCTCGACGCCTGGCCCTACCTTGCAGGGCGCCGCGCAGTAACTTGATCAGCTCACCCCATTGGGCCCTTCCAGCACCCGGCGGATCTTCTTCGCCAGTTCACTGGGAATATAGGGCTTGGAAATCACCTGGAAATCCGTGCCGCCCACGTCGGTGCGCTCCAGGGAGTTTTCCGAGTAGCCGGTTGTGAGCAGGATCTTGATGCTGGGGCGCATGCGTTTGGCTTCGCGGGCGAGCATGACGCCGTTGATGCCGCCAGGCATGATCAGGTCGGTGAACAGCACGTCGAAGTCGGCGTTCTCCAGCTGCTCGAGGGCATCCTTGCCGTTGTAGGCGATGGTGCAGCTGTAGCCGTATTCCTCGAGAATGGTCTGCGCCAGTTCGGCGACATCGGGCCGGTCTTCGACGATGAGGATTTTCTCGTGACCGGGGTAGGCGTGGGTGTCCTCGATTGGGGTCAGAGCATGAGGTTGGCTGTCATCGGCAGGGAAATACATGCGCAGGGTGGTGCCGATGCCCTCTTCGGAGTAGATGCGCACCGAGCCACCGGATTGCTTGACGAATCCGTACACCATGGAGAGCCCCAGTCCTGAGCCCTTGCCTTCTTCCTTGGTGGTGAAAAAGGGGTCCATGACCCGGTTGACGATGGATTCAGGCATGCCGCGACCGCTGTCGGTGATCGCGATACTGACGTAGCGGCCAGGCATCAGCCCGTCGTAGGACACTTGTCGATCAAGCGTGACATTCTGCGTATCGACGGCCAGGGTGCGGCGGGCACGGCCTTCCATGGCGTCGCGGGCATTGATGAACACGTTGAGCAACGCGACTTCGGTCTGGGTCGGGTCCAGGCGGCAGTTCCACAGGTCTTCGGCCAGGCTGTAGCGGATCTGCGTATCGGCCAGAGTGCGCTCGGCGGTTTCCTTGAAGTTGTCGATCAGGCCGTTCAAATTCACCACGCGGCCTTGCAGCTTCTGTTTGCGAGAAAACGCCAGCAGCTGTTGCGTCAGCGTGGTTGCGCGCTCGGCGGCATCGCGGGCGTGCCTGGCGTTGCGCCGCAGGCGCTCTTGTTCATACTGCGGCTTGTCGACCGAGCGCTGGATCATGTCCAGGTAACCGATCATCACCTGCAGCAGGTTGTTGAAGTCGTGGGCAATACCACCGGTCAACTGCCCCAGAGCTTCCATCTTCTGGGCCTGACGCAGGCCATCTTCGGCATCGCGACGACGACTGACGTCAAGCTGCGAGGCGAAGAAATAGATGAGCTCATTGGATTCGTTGTACACGGGCGAGATGAACAGGGCATTCCAGAAACTGGAGCCGTCCTTCTTGTAGTTGACGACTTCGACGGCCACTTCCCGACGCGCCTCTACTGCGGCCCTGACTTGGGCAATGGTATCGGGATCGGTTTCCGGGCCTTGCAGGAAGCGACAGTTGCGACCCAGCAGTTCGTTTGACGAATAACCGGTCATCTCGATGAATGCATTGTTGGCAAAGATGATCGGATTGTCCGGCATCTTGGGGTCGGTAATGATCATCGGCATACGAGTGGTTTCGACAGCGGCGAAGAAGATATTGTGATCAGACTTGCTGATATCGCCCGTGAAGCCGTCGGTCACTCGGGTATTACGTTTAGTCATTACTGCTCCGGGTAAGGATACACAGGGCCTGCGTCACTGCCGCCGCATGGGCGATGGCACGATCAGGCCTGGGTAGGAGGTGCGAGTTTTTCGCAGATGCCTTTCAACTTGTCCATCGAGAAAGGTTTGCCCAGCCAATGCACTTTCTTGTCGCACAGGGAGTTCGCGGCCCCGTGGAAACCGGATGCGACGATCACTGGTGTTTCCGGGTTGCGGGTATGGACGCGATTCACCAACTCCACCCCGTCGATCTCGCCCGGCATTTGCAGGTCGGTGATCAGCAGTTTGAGTGGGAAAGGGCGGTTGACGATGTGCTGCCAGGCTTCGTCGGCCGTGGCGAATGCTCGGACGTGATAGCCGAAGTCTTCGAGAATCTCCACCAGGAGTTCAAGGACCAGCGTTTCATCTTCGACGACGACAATCGTTTCCATGGCGGCAATCATTTGGAGGGCTAGCAAATCGGACACGGCGCCGACGGGAAGATTCACTGTGCCGGACCGCTCGTAACTTCCCACTACCGTTCATGCCATTGGTGCCCGACAATCGCCCTGCACTAATGGCACTAAGATATCATTGCGCAGTCTAGTAAAATTCTGAATCACATCTCCGGTGTCCCATGCAAGCCGTTCAAGCCCAACCGGCCCAATCCCCTGAGCCGCACACCATGGCAATGGTCGAACAAGCCATCGCCGGCGGGGTAGGCGGACTCACCTTCGAGCCGGCCCTGGAGCGTCGCTACGAGACGGACACGCAGCGTCAGCGCCTGCAATTTCTGACGTCGACAGGCATTTGCGGCGCGGTCATCTACAATCTCTTTCTGATCAGCGACTGGCTTGCCCTCCAGGACGTGTTTGCCTACGTGGCCGTAGGGCGCCTGCTGCTGATCACCCCGATGATCATCGCCATCCTGCTGCTGGCGCAGCGGCTCACCTCGCGCCCTGCGCTGGAAGCCATCTCGGCCACGGCCACGGTATTGTCCTCGCTGATGCCGCTGGTGGTGATGATCTACAGCGACAGCCCCTATCGCTTGCACTATCAGCTAGGCATGTTGTTGCTGATGGTCTACTGCACGATGATCCAGCAGTTACCGTTTCGCTTTGCGGCAGCCGCCATGGCCAGCATGTTGGGAATCCAGCTGGTCACCACCCACATTGCCGGGTTCATGGACCCGGTCACGTGGCGCGCCAATGCCTTTCTATACGGCTCCACGGTCGTACTGCTGTTGATGGCGTCGTATTTTCTGGAGCGAGGTAGCCGCTTGAGCTACCTGTATGCCCTGCGCGGACGCCTGCTGGAGGTGCAGCTCACCGACATGGCCCGTACCGACCCGCTGACCCAGTTGTTCAACCGCCGACATCAGGGCGATGTCATGGCCCAGCTATGGCAGGCGGCGGGGACCCAGGCGACTCGCGTCACGGCGATCCTCATCGATATCGATCATTTCAAGCTCTACAACGACAGCTATGGGCACCTTCAGGGGGACAACTGCTTGAAGCAGGTCAGCGCCACCATCAAGCAATTGTCCGCGCAAGCCAACGCCTTGCCGTTCCGTTTCGGCGGGGAGGAAATGCTGGTGTTGTGGGTAGGGGTCGACGGCCAACAGGCCAGACAGCTGGGGCAAGACCTGTGCACGGCGGTGGCGGATCTGGCGCTGCCCCATCCGGCCCTGGGTGTGGAGGCGCGGGTAACCATCAGTGTGGGAATAGCGACGGGTCTTGCGCCCTTTGTCACGGCGCACAATTTGATCGGGGCGGCGGACCAGGCGTTGTACGCCGCCAAGGACGCCGGACGCAACTGCCTGCGTCAGGCACCCTTCGAAGGCAGCGCTGCGGCTTGACTGGCGATACGAGTGGTCAATCCTGCAGGGCTCGCAGCCGCGCTTCCTTGGCATCGTCGAAAATCATGTAAAGCGTTTCGATGTCGGCAGGCTTGAGCTTGCGCGATTGTTCCAGCCCCAGAATCAGTGCGATTTCGAGCGCGCCTTCGCGCTCGACATCCGCTTTCGTACTCGCGGCATTGAGTGCCCGTACCAAGTCGTTGATCGAACCTCGCACATCCTTGGGCAGTTTCAGTAGATCCAGGCGTTCCTGCGGCATATATGACGCTCTCCAACAAGACAACGGGGGACGGTGGCGACTCCACCTGGCCTCAACGCGTCAATTCATGGCCGTAGGGTACGCGGAAGCCCGACGCATTGCGATGACCGCCACCGCCGAACTGTTTGGCGATTTCGGACACGTCCATGCCTTCATCCGTGCTGCGCAGTGAAAACGAGCGGCCTTTGGGACCGTCCGAGTAGCACGCGGCAAATGGCTCGCCCTGGGTCATGATGTTGCCCGCATCGCTGGCGAACAGCGACGGTATGTTGGCCACCGGAACGTCATGACCGCCAATCGACATGCGACGCGCAGTGGACCGCAGCAGATCGGCCACGGTCTTCTGCCGCTGCCTTTCGATCGCGATGCCATCGGCCAGCAGATCCTCTACCGGCGCTGCCAGCAGCGTGTCCCAGACAGTGAAATCCTGAGGATAGCTGAACAGATTGGACAGCACTTCACGGGTACCCGGCAGCTTGAAGCGCCACAGGTCGCGATCTTCGATATGGTCGATCAGGGCAGGGCGCGGCTGGCCGGCGAAGAAGTAGTCCCAGGCCAGACCCGCACCCGAACGGTTCATGTCGAACAGGGCGTGCACGTTGCCGCCCTCGACCGGTTCGCCGAAGGCCCCGGCCACCGGCACCTTGAGCAGGTCTGCCTGGGCGGTCTTGTGGTGATCGAGCACCAGAATCGACAAGGCCTGCGCGGCCATAGCCATGAGCGTTTCGTAATCGTAGGCGAAATCCACAATCAGCACGTGCCGACCACTGACATCAGGAGGCAGCTGGCCGTGGCCGGCGGCGTGGAACTCGACCTCAGGCCCAAGTGCCTTGCGCACTACCCAGGCTGCGCCGAACCCGTCGGCGCAGTTTCCGTGGTAGATGCAAAGCGTGTTCGTAGGGACTGCGGTCATGTAGGGCTCCGGAATAGATGATCAATGCGCATCGGTCATTCTAAGCGATTGCAGGGACGTGCGCGTGAACCCGATGGCAGAACTGGCCTTTGGCCTACGACCGTCCATCGCGGCGGCGAAGCATTTGTTCGACGCCGGCAGTCATTGTCATGGGATGAGCCCGAACAAGGATTTCATTGAGGAGCCACCGTGTCGATTTCAACGTCCAGTCCAGACCAGCGTCACCATGCAATGCAGGCGCTGCTCGAAGAGTTCGCGTTGCGCGGCGTCGACATGCAAGCGGTCGCCGAAGCCGCCAAGCTGCGGCTGCTGGGCAGCTCCGAGCTGTGCCTGCTGCACGCCGACTACCGCGTTCAATGCGCCAGGGCGGTAGATGAATTGCTCAGTCAGGTCACGCTGTCGCAAACTTGAACGATGGCGCCCGCGCGGGCGACAGCTCTCAACCAGAGGTGCATGCAGCCATGGTCGAACTCGATACGCTGTACCAGCATATGGCGCAGGGGCCCTATCTGGTCTTGACCGGGGCCGGTATCAGTACCGCTTCGGGCATTCCCGATTATCGCGATACCGAAGGCGTCAGGCGCGGCAATGCGCCCATCATGCATCAGGATTTCATCGCCAGTGCCTCCACGCGCAAGCGCTATTGGGCGCGGGCCATGGTGGGCTGGCGCGGCGTGCACCAGGCGGCGCCGAATGCCGCCCACCAGGCGCTGGCAGCGTTGCAGTCGCAAGGCCTGATCAGCGGCGTGATCACCCAGAATGTCGATGGACTGCATGATGCTGCCGGTAGCCGCAATGTCGTCGAACTGCACGGCAACCTGCATCGGGTGGTCTGTCTGGACTGTGGAATGCGCCTGCAACGCGACGATGTCCAGTTGTTGCTGGAAGAACAAAACCCCTACTTGCAGGATGTGCACGCGGTACTTGCGCCCGACGGTGATGCGCAACTGGCGGCGCGCTTTCTGGAGGCCTTCCGAACGCCCCACTGTCCCTGTTGCGGAAGCGACATGCTCAAGCCTGACGTGGTCTTTTTTGGTGGGGGCGTGGAACCAGCGCACGCTCAGGCGGCCTGGAAAGCCGTGGAGTCGGCACCGGGCATGCTGATCGTCGGCTCCTCGCTGATGGCCTACTCAAGCTTCCGCCTGTGTCAGGAAATGTCGCGTCAGGGCAAGCGTCTGCTCGCGATCAACCTTGGACGCACCCGCGCCGATGGGTTGCTCAGCGTCAAGGTCGTACAGCCCTGCGAGCAGGTCCTGCCCCAGATCGCGCACAGGCTCGTTCAGGGCGCTCCACCCTCAGCCTAGTGCTGTGTCCATGAACATCATGACGGCGAAGCCCAGCATCAGGCCCAGCGTAGCTGGGGTCTGGTGGCCATTGCGGTGGGTTTCCGGAATGACTTCATGGGACACCACGAAGATCATGGCACCAGCCGCCAGGCCCATGCTGATCGGGTAGGACAGTGCAAAGCCGCTCGACAATCCCAGGCCGACCATCGCCCCCAGTGGCTCCATCAGGCCCGAGCCCATGGCCACCAATGCGGCTTTGCCGGAACTCAAGCCCGTTGCCCGCAGCGACATGGCCACCGCCAGCCCCTCGGGAATATCCTGCAGCAGGATCGCGCTGGTCAGCGGAATCCCGACCGCCAGGTTGCCATCGGACAGGCTGACGCCAATGGCCATGCCTTCAGGCAGGTTGTGCAGCGTGATGGCAAGCACGAATAGCCATACCCGGTGAATCCGCTCGGCGTTGGGACCGTGTCTGCCGGCGTTCTCATGCTCGTGGGGAATCACCTTGTCCAGCGCCAGCATCAGACCGACGCCCAGCCCCAGGCCCAGGATCACCACCAGCGCCGCCAGCGCAGGGCTGTCGGTATGGGTATTGGCGGCCTCCAGACCCGGAAGCAGCAGGGAGAACGTACTGGCTGCCAGCATCATGCCTCCGGCGAAGCCAAGCATGACGTCCTGCACCTTCGAGGAAATCTCCCGCAGCGCCAGGGCAATCAACGCACCCAGTGCCGTCGCCGCAAAACCACCGGTGCCACCGAGCAGGGCGTACCAGGCGTGCTGACGGTCGGCATGCAGAAAGGCGTTGACGATGCTCCACACCAGGACCACGGCGCTGACGGCCAATAGCACGCCGGTAAGGGTCCATAACCAGGGTTTGTCGCGAAATCGCTGTGGCCAGCTGTCGCTGGCGGCGGTGTTGGAAGGCATAGGGCTCTCGGGAATTTGCGGCAGGCTTAAGCATGGACCCAAATAAGCGACAGGGGTTGCGCCGCATGTAAATGGACGTGATAGGAAAAATCTTTTTTTTTCGTGCATCCAAAGCTTCGGCTCGCGGGTAGTACCTACAGCAGCCACACAAGGCGCTGCCGCCTCGATCACTCTTCTGGAGCTTACGCGATGAACAGCACACACCGTTTCTGCCTGGCCAACGTCCTCTTCGCCGCCACCTTCGCTTTGGCAACCACTGCCCAGGCGCAAATGGATCTGCCTGCCCCGATCCAGGTTCCGGCCGGTAACAAGGTCGCGATGGAAACCGTCGGCAAGGGTGAAATCACCTATGAATGCCGTGACAAGGCCAATGCCGCCGGCCAGACCGAATGGACGTTCGTCGGACCCAAGGCGGTCCTCGATGATCGTGCCGGCAAGCAGGTGGGCACCTATTACGGCCCGCCCGCCACCTGGCAGTCGGCAGACGGCTCCAAGGTGACCGGCACCCAGGTCGCCGTTGCTCCAGCCGGTGACGGCAATCTGCCGTACCAATTGGTCAAGGCCAACCCCGCCGAAGGCAAGGGCGCCATGCAGGGTGTGACCTACATCCAGCGCACCGCGCTCAAGGGTGGCGTGGCTCCCACCAGTGCCTGCACCACCGCGCAGAAGGGCCAGAAAGAAACCGTGAAATACCAGGCCGACTACATTTTCTGGTCCGCCAAGTAACGAAGTCGTAGCAGCGGCGCGCGGAACGGCAAGTCCGCGCGTCTGGTCTACACTGCCCAGCGAACTTCATTCTTCCACTTGCCATGGCGGTCTTTCGTGTCCTTGCCGGAAAATCCATTCGATTACGAAGTCGCCCTGCAGCAGTGTGCTCGTGGCGATCGCCAGGCACTGCAGGGTTTGTATCAGCGCGAGGGCGGGCGCCTGCTGGCCGTGGCCCTGCGCCTGGTGGGCGACCGGGCACTGGCCGAGGACATCGTGCACGACGCGTTCGTGCGGATCTGGACCCAGGCGGCCAGTTTCGATGCCCAACGAGGCTCGGCGCGGGGGTGGATGTTCACCATCACCCGGCATCTTGCGCTGAACCATATTCGTCGCCACGCCCGGGTGCGAGCCCTCAACGATGAAGATCTGGATGGGTTGGCGACCGAGGAGCCAGCGGAGGCTGTGCTGGGCAGCGCACGAATCGACGGATGCCTGGAACAACTCGATCCGCAGCGCCGCCAATGCCTTTACCACGCCTACCTGGATGGCTATTCACATGCTGAAATCGCTCAGCGGCTGCAAACGCCGCTGGGTACGGTCAAGGCCTGGATCAAACGCAGTCTGGCAGCGCTGCGTGAGTGCATGGGATGAGTGAACGAAGCGAGCAGGTAGAACCCATGAATACTGAAGAACTGGCCAGCGAATACGTGCTGGGAACGCTCGACGCCGGGCAACGCGCAGAGGTCGAACGGCGATTGGCCACGGATCGTGAACTGCGCGCCGCGGTCGATGCCTGGGAAGCGCGGTTGCTGCCGCTAGCCGAACGCGTCAACCCAGTACCCACGCCTGCGACCTTGTGGCCTCGGATTCAGCGCAGCCTGGACAGCGCAGGGGCGCAGCCGGTACCCATCTGGTGGAATCGCCTGGGTGTATGGCGGGGCCTGGCAGGCGCCGGGCTGGCGGCAACCCTGGTGCTCGGCGCCCTGTTGTTCAACGTCCGCGCGCCGGTGCCAGGACCGGCTTATGTGGTCGTGCTCATCGCGCCCCAGGACAAGGCACCGGGCTGGGTCGTGCAGGCCAGCGATTCGAGGGAAGTGCAACTGATCCCCCTTAGCGAGACGCCGGTACCGCCGGATCGAGCCTTGCAGTTCTGGACCAAGGCCGACAGCTGGCAAGGCCCTGTCTCCCTGGGGCTGGTGGAGCCTGGACAAAGCGTGCATGTGCCCTTGGACAAGCTGCCACCGCTGGAAAACAACCAGCTGTTCGAGCTGACCCTGGAGCCCAAGTCGGGTTCGACGACAGGCCGACCGACCGGCCCCATCCAGTTCATCGGTCGTGCGGTCAAGGTGATCTGAGCCGTAGCGCAGCGGCCTACGGCCGCAGCCGCTCTTCCTGGCAATCCGGGCCGCCCATGTCGAACTCGCGACAGATCAACGGGCGATTCAGGTAGATACTGCAACTCATGGTGCGTCGGTCCAGTGCCGCGCACCAGCCATCGTCGAGACGCGACATGGTTTCCGATCCCCATTCATCCACTTCGATGAAGCGTTCCGGCACGCCGGTGTCGGTGATCAGCATGACTTCCAGCCGGCAACATTTGGCCGCGCAGCGGTCACAGCTGATGGTAGGGTCGAAGTCGCTGGCTACAGCGATGTCATGCAGCACGATCAAGGGCAAGGCCTGGCGGAAAATGATCGGCGCAGCCTACCGGGTGTTGCGCCATTTCACAAAGCAAGCCGACCGTATCGGCGCTTCAAGCGACGGGTTGCAGCTCAGGCCGCCTTGGAGGGTTTGCGTTTGCGTTTGTTCTTCCATGGTGTGGCACCCTTCGGCGCCGGGCCGCTGATGACCATGCGCAACCCGGCACAACGTTCCACCAGCTTGCTCATCCAGGCCGATTGCTTGGCCACGAACGTCTCCAGCGACATCTCGCCGCTCTGCACCATGTCCAGTGCCTGTTCCCAGATGGCGGTGGTGCCCGGGTCGGCGATGGCCCGAGGGACCGCGTCGATCAGGCTGAAGGCGGCAGGTGCGGCGGCCAGGGCCTTGCCCTGTTTGGTCAGATAGCCGCGGTCGATCAGGCCCTGGATGATTCCGGCACGAGTGGCCTCGGTGCCGATTCCGGTGGTGTCCTTGAGTTTCTGCTTGAGGCGCGGATCTTCGACCAGCTTGGCGACGTTCTTCATCGCCTTGATGAGGTCGCCTTCAGTGAAGGGCTTGGGCGGTTGGGTCCACAGGTCCTTGAGTTTCACTTCGCGCACCGCGCAGGTCTGGCCCTGGGTCAGCCGTGGCAGGGGCTGTGGCGCCGGTGCTTCGCGCCCCTTGGCTGCGCCAAGCGCTTGTGGGATGGCGCGCTTCCAGCCGGGCTCGACCACCTGTTTGCCTACCGCACGCAGCGCGTGGCTCGCGCAGTCGAAGTCGGCCTGGGTACGGTCGTATTCGTGATTGGGCAGGAACTGCGCCAGGTAGCGGGCGCGAATCAGACTGCAGACTGCGCGGTATTTGCCTTGGAGCTTGTCCGCCGTGGCAGCGACAGCGGTCGGGATGATGCCGTGGTGGGCACCGACCTTGGCGTCGTTCCAGGCGCGTGAGCGGCGCTGGGCATCCAGGTAGGGCAGCAAGGGCGTCAGTCCGGGATCGGCGCGGCCCAGCGCGGCGATGATCGCGCCTGCATCCCCATGCTGGCTGAGTGGCAGGTAGCCGCAATCGCTGCGAGGGTAGGTGATGACCTTGTGGGTTTCGTACAGTGCCTGAGCCACGTCCAGCGTTTCCTGAGCGCCCAATCCAAGCTTCTTCGAGCAGACTTCCTGCAGTGTGCCCAGGTCGAAGGGCAGGGGGGCGGCCTCTTTCATGCGCTCGGTGCGCAGCTTGGTCAGCGTTGCCTGGTTCGCCTGCATCATCGCTGCAGCGGCCTGTTGCGCCAACGGCTGGTTCAGGCAGCGTCCCTGGTCGTCGCAGCTGTCCGTCGGTGGTATCCATTGCGCCGTGAATTCGGTCTGCTCGCCGAGCAGTTGCACATCGATGGCCCAATAGGCGGCGGGGACGAAATCGGCGATGCTGCGGTCGCGGTCCACCACCAGCCGCAGGGTCGGCGTCTGGACGCGCCCCACGGGCAACACACCCTGGTAGCCGGCCTGACGCCCGAGCAGGGTGAACAGCCGGCTCATGTTCATGCCGATCAGCCAGTCGGCCCGCGAGCGGCCCAGTGCGCTGTGGTAGAGGGAGAACGTCTCGGCACCTGGCTTGAGGGCCGCCAGCGCCTTGCGGATCGAGGCGTCGTCCAGGGCCGAGAGCCACAGGCGCTGCACCGGACCCCGGTAGCGACAATGCTCGACGAGCTCGCGGGCGATCATTTCACCTTCGCGGTCGGCGTCCGTCGCGATGACCAGTTCTCCAGCTTCACCCAACAGGCGCTTGACCGCCTTGAACTGGCTGGCGGTCTTGCGCTTGACCTGCATCTTCCACTGCTGCGGGATGATCGGCAGGTCTGCCAGTACCCAGCGCTTGTAGCGGGCGTCGTAGGCGTCCGGCGGTGCGGTCTCCAGCAGGTGGCCGATGCACCAGGTGACCGTGACGGCGTTGCCCAGCCAGCAGCCGTCGCCACGACGCGTAGCGCCGAGGACCTTGGCGATGTCCTTTGCCTGGGACGGTTTTTCGCAGAGAAACAGCCGCATGGGAACCTGATCGAAAAGCTGTACAGAGGTCTAGCATGCCAGACGTGCCGACACAGGCAAGCTTTATGTGTATGGATGTACAGTTTATGATGTTGCTTCATATGAGCCGGACGTGCCGTTGTTGCGTCCACATTCTCCGTTAAAGGCCTTCTGCCGTGACCCCACAACAGGGCTTCATCCTGACGCGACACTGGCGCGATACCGCCGAAGGTACGCTGATCGAGCTGTGGCTGGCGACCGACGCCGGCCCACGTCTCGTGCGCCTGCCCGCGCAGCCCTCGGTGGCGTTCCTCCCTGTGCAGCACCAGGAGCAGGCACGGCGCTTGCTCGAGGACGAAGCCGGCGTCGAGATCAAACCGTTGGCCCTGCGTGATTTCGACCAGCGCCCGGTGGCCGGGCTGTACTGTCGGCAGTACGGCCAGTTGCAGCGCGTGGAAACGATGCTCAGGCAAGCCGGAATAGAGCTCTTCGAGGCCGACATTCGCCCCCATGAGCGCTACCTGATGGAGCGCTTCATCACCGCCGGTGTGGCCTTCGACGGTCAAGTGCAGGCCGATGGCCAATATCATGAGGCCAAGCTCAAGCCGGCGCCGGGCTACCGTCCACAACTGCGCCTGGCATCCCTGGATATCGAGACCACGGCCCAGGGTGAGCTGTACTGCATCGGCATCGAGGGCTGCGGGCAGCGCGACGTGTTCATGCTGGGTCCGCCCAATGGCGATACCCGTCAGATGGATTTCGCTCTGCACTACCGGGACAGTCGAGTGGAACTGCTGCAGAGCCTCAATGCCTGGTTCGCCGAGCACGACCCGGACGCAATCATCGGCTGGAATGTCGTGCAGTTCGACCTGCGGGTCCTGCACGAACATGCCAGGCGCCTCAACGTGCCGTTGCTGTTGGGCCGTGGGGGCGCCGAAATGACCTGGCGCGAGCACGGCAGCGGCAACGACCACTATTTCGCCGGCGCTCCCGGGCGGTTGATCATCGACGGCGTCGAGGCCTTGCGCTCGGCTACCTGGAATTTTCCCTCGTTCAGTCTGGAAAACGTTTCCCAGACCTTGCTGGGCGAAGGCAAGGACATTTCCACGCCGTACCAGCGCATGGATGAGATCAACCGCATGTTCGCCGAGGACAAGCCGGCCCTTGCACGTTACAACATCAAGGACTGCGCACTGGTCACCCGGATTTTCGCCAAGACCGAGCTGCTCACGTTCCTGCTCGAGCGTGCCAGCGTCACCGGCCTGCCGGCAGACCGCAGCGGCGGTTCGATCGCTGCCTTCACCCATCTGTATCTGCCGGCGATGCACCGCCAGGGGTTCGTCGCGCCCAGCCTCGGCCGTCGTCCGCCCGAGGCCAGTCCCGGCGGCTTCGTCATGGAATCGCGGCCGGGTCTGTACGAATCGGTGCTGGTGCTGGACTACAAGAGCCTGTATCCGTCGATCATCCGCACCTTCCTGATCGACCCGGTGGGTCTGGCCGAAGGCCTGGCCAATCCCGACGACGAGCACTCGGTGCCCGGCTTTCGCGGCGCGCGCTTCTCACGCACCGTTCATTGCCTCCCGGCCATCGTCGCGAGTGTCTGGGAAGGGCGCGAAGCGGCCAAGGCGCAGGGCAACGCGCCGCTGTCGCAGGCGTTGAAGATCATCATGAATGCGTTCTACGGCGTACTGGGTTCCAGTGGCTGCCGCTTTTTCGATACGCGGCTGGCATCGTCGATCACCCTGCGTGGCCACGAGATCATGCGCCGTACGCGCGAGCTGATCGAGGCGCGTGGGTACCCGGTGATCTATGGCGACACCGACTCGACGTTCGTCTGGCTCAACGGCGCTCACGACGAGGCTGATGCCGCTCGTATCGGCAAGGAGCTGGTGGCCGAGGTCAATCAGTGGTGGCGTGATCATCTGCGGCGCGAACATGGGCTCGACAGCGCATTGGAATTGCAGTTCGAGAGCCACTTCCGGCGCTTTCTGATGCCGACCATTCGTGGTGCGGAGGAGGGCAGCAAGAAGCGCTACGCAGGTCTGGTCAGGCGCGCCGACGGCCAGGACGAAATGGTCTTCAAGGGCCTGGAGAGCGTGCGCACCGATTGGTCGCCGCTGGCTCGCGAGTTCCAGCAAGCGCTCTACTCGAAAATCTTCAGGCACCAGGGCTACCAGGCGTATGTACGTGATTATGTCAAACGGACCCTGGAACGTGAATTGGACGGCCTGTTGGTCTATCGCAAGCGGCTGCGCAGGCCGTTGCACGACTATGAGCGCAATGTTCCTCCTCACGTCCGAGCGGCGCGTATCGCCGATGAACACAACCGATCGACAGGGCGCCCGCTGCAGTATCAACGTGGCGGCTGGATCAGCTATGTCATGACGGTGGCTGGGCCCGAACCTCTGGAAGCGCGTCAGTCACCCATCGACTACGACCATTACCTGACTCGACAACTGCAGCCCATTGCCGATGCGATCCTGCCGTTCGTCAACGATGACTTCAACACGCTGATCGGCGGCCAGCTCGGTCTGTTTCAGTAAGCTCAAAGACTCTGGCTGATGAGCTCCAGGGCCAGTGCCATGGCCAGGCCTGCCGTCGCCCACCCCCGTAGCCCCAGCCCTTGCCGAGCCTTGTGGTGCCAGCGGTCATGCCCCAGCAGCGTGGCGGGCGCGAGCAACTGGCGCCATTGCAGCTCAGTGGCGTGAAAGGCAGCCAGGTGCGCGGCATCGCTGTCGAGCCAGCGACGGAAGTCGATGCGCTCGCTGGCCGTAGTGAGCGGATTTTGCAGTTTGACGTACCAGTGAATGGCCAGGCTCTGGCCTGGCAGCAGCGGTTTGCAGCAGGCGCGCATCGCGCTCTGCATCCGCTGTTCGACGTCGCCCAGGGTCAGGTGCAGTCGCTGGGCGATGGCCGGGTAGTCCAGTTCGTCGAGACGGCTGTAGAGCAGCACCTGTTGCGTTCGACGCGGCAGGCCACGCAACTGCCGATAGAGGCGTTGACGGTGCGGCTGGCCGTGAATGAGGTCCAACAGATCATGAGAGGGCGTGAGCAGTGGGGTCATGGGGACACCTCCTTTTGCGCGAATCCTGGTCATCTGTAGAGAGAAGGCGAGTTCGGACTTCCGTTTTCCGATGTTCTTTTGATATCATTCGCGCCATCTTTGCAGTGGCGCCACCAAGTCGGTGATGTTCGAAACCGACGGCGTGCAACACTCTTCATTAGCCTGAAGAGCCAAAAAAAAAGACCCGGCAAAAAGCCGGGTCAAAAACCGTGATTAGCCTGATGAGGAGATAATCTGAAGGTCCGACCTAAGGCCCTTCGGATTATCCAACCGATCTCTCGACCGGTTGAGCTCAATAATAATCGTTATCATTTGCATGTCAAATGATTTGTCTGCGTTTTCTTTCTTTTCTCCTTCCAGCCTTCATTCCAGCGGCAGTTCGGTCGTGCGTTTGACTTCGCTCATGGCGATGTTGGAGTAGGCTTCCTGCACGTGGGGCTTCTGCAGCAGGTGGTCACGCAGGAATCGCTCGTAGCTGGCGATGTCCTTGGCCACCACCTTGAGCATGAAATCCATGCCTCCGGCCATGGTGTAGCACTCCAGCACCTGCGGATAGCCGATGATGGCCTCCTCGAATTCGGTCAGGTGCCGTCGGCCATGGCCCGACAGCTTGACGCTGACGAAGATGGTCATGCTCAGGCCGAGCTTTTTCGGGTTGAGCAGGGCGACCTTGCGCTCGATCAGCCCTTCCTCCTGCATGCGGTGGATGCGTCGCCAGCACGGCGATTGGGACAACTCCACGCGTTCGGCGACCTGCGCCGCCGAGAGGTCGGCGTCGTGTTGGAGCAGGCGCAGGATGCGCCGATCGATCGGGCTGAGGCTGTTCTGCATGAATGAGTCCGGTTCTTGTGATTATCGGGTCGACTTCATGCAGAGTATGGCGCGCTCCTGGGGTTTTGCTCCAGTGAACCGCTACGAGCTCAGCCCTGGATGTGACCGAACTTGCCAGCCTGATAATCGGCGAACGCCTGCTGGATCTCTTCGCGGGTGTTCATCACGAAGGGTCCATAACTGGCCACTGGCTCGCCCAACGGTTCGCCATGGCCGTACAGCAGAGTGGCGGAGCCAGTGGCCTCGACGGTTACGTTGTCGTGCGTCTCGCTGAGTTTGACCAAGTGATGGCGCTGCAGCGCGGTGCCTGCGACGCTGGCTTGGCCGTCAACCACATACAGAAAGACGTTATGGCCCACCGGCGCTGGCAGCGAAAGTCGGGCGCCGGGTTGCAGGTGCACGGTCATCAAACACAAACCCGTCAACGAGTCGATCGGCCCGCGCTCAGAACGCTGTGCACTGGAAACATAGTCACCGGAAATCAGGCGGACCTCGGCCAGAGGTTCAGTGATCGTGGGGATGTCCGCGCCTTGCAGGCCGACATAGGCCGGGGCAGTCATCTTCAGGCGTGCGGGGAGGTTTACCCACAACTGGAGAATCTCCAGCGGGCCGCCCTCGCGCTTGAACGACTGCGGCGAGAGCTCGGCATGGACCAGTCCGGAACCTGCGGTCATCCATTGCACACCACCGGCCCCGATGATGCTCTCGTGGCCACCGCTGTCCAGATGCGACAGCTCGCCTTGCAGGATAAACGTGACGGTTTCGAAGCCGCGATGGGGATGGGGGCCGAACGGCAGCCCTTGATTGTTGCGTGGGTAGGTCTGCGGGCCGTGATGGTTGAGAAAAAGAAAGGGATCGAGTTGCTCGATGCCAGGGCCCGGCAGCGGGCGACGGGTGATCAGGTCACCGATGTCGTCGCGCTGCGCGGGAAACTGCTGGAGAACGGTGCGGGTCATGGGGCCTCGGCGCGTGGGTAGACGATGCAATGCATGACTATGCCGCACAAGCCCGCTGCCTGAACAGCTCAGCGGCGATCGAGCCACACCGTCTGGGCGTTGCAGAACTCGCGCACACCGAAGTGTGACAGTTCGCGTCCGAAGCCGCTTTTCTTGATGCCACCGAAGCCCACGCGGGCATCCGACGCACCGTAGCCGTTGATGAAGATCGCACCGGTTTCCAGGCGCTCGGTGAAGTATTCGATCAGTTCGGCATCGGCCGTCCACAGCGTCGCCGCCAGCCCGAACTCACTGTCGTTGGCCAGTGCCAGCGCATGCTCCGCATCGCGCGCCTCGATGATGGACGCCACGGGGCCGAACAGTTCCTGATCGAAGGCGGTCATGCCGGGCTGCACGTTGCCTAGCACCGTCGGTGCGTAGAAATTGCCAGCGCCGGCGAGCTTGTGCCCGCCCAGCAGCAGTTCGGCACCTTGCGCGATGGAGGCCTGGACCTGGCCATCCAGCTCGTCGCGCAGATCGTAACGCGCCATGGGGCCGATGTAGGTGTCGTCGAGCTGCGGATCGCCGACCTTCAGCGCACGGGTGGCGGCCAGGAAGCGCTCGGTGAAGGCCGGCAGAATGCTGGATTCGACGATCAGGCGCTTGGCCGCGGCGCAGACCTGACCGGTGTTCTGGAAGCGGCCGAGCAGGGCAGCCTTGACCGCTTCGTCCAGGTCGGCATCGGCCAGGACGATGAACGGGTCGCAACCGCCCAGTTCCAGTACGCATTTCTTCAGTGCTGCGCCCGCTTGAGCGGCGATGGCCGAGCCGGCGCCGACGCTGCCGGTCACGGTGACGGCTGCCACACGCGGGTCGGCGATGGCTCGCGACACACCGGCTGGCTCCACGTTGAGTACACCGAACAGGCCTTGGGGCAGCCCCGCCCGATCGAAGGCTTCACGCAGCAGGGTTGCGCTGCCCATGACGTTCGGCGCGTGCTTGAGCAGATAGCCATTGCCCGCCAGCAGCACGGGAATCGCCCCGCGCAGGACTTGCCAGAGCGGGAAATTCCACGGCATCACCGCCAGCACCGGCCCCAGCGGGCGGTACTCGATGCGCGCCTTCTGCCCAGGCACTTGGGTGGCTTCGGCTGCAAGCATCGCCGGGCCGTGCTCAGCGTACCAACGGCACAGTCCGGCACACTTTTCGACCTCGGCGCGGGCCTGGGTGATGGGTTTGCCCATTTCCTGGGTGATCATCTGCGCCAGTGGTTCGCCCATCTGGCGCAGGACGTCGCCCATGCGTGCGATGACGGCGGAACGTTCACTCAGCGCAACGTAGCGCCACTGTTCGAAGGCGGCGAAGCTGCCGGCCAGGGTCTGTTCGAGTTGCGCCTCGCTGTCGAACGGGTAGCGTTGCAGCTCGGTGCCAGTGGCGGGGTTCATGGAGATGGCATGGGTCATGGCGTTCACCTGTCGAGAGAAGATGTCTGCCACGATACGGGGATGGTTAAATCATGAAAACTGAATAATAATAACCAAAACCATCTCGTTTGGAGAATGTATGGACCTGACTCAGCTGGAGCTGTTTCGCGCGGTGGCGGAGGAGGGCAGCATCGCCGCTGCAGCGCAACGGGTGCATCGTGTGCCGTCGAACCTGACCACGCGGATCAAGCAACTGGAAAGCGAACTGGGGGTCGATCTGTTCATCCGCGAGAAACTGCGTCTGCGTCTGTCGCCCAACGGCTGGAGCTTTCTGGATTACACCCGGCGCATTCTTGATCTGGTCGAAGAAGCGCGCCAGGCGGTGTCCGGTACCGAGCCCCAGGGCTCCTTCGCGCTGGGCTCGCTGGAAAGTACGGCGGCGGTGCGCATTCCACCGTTGCTGGCGGCTTATCACCACCGCTATCCGAAGGTGGAGCTGGATCTCTCCACCGGCCCCTCGGGCGACATGCTCGACAGCGTGTTGAGTGGGCGCCTGGCAGCGGCTTTCGTCGACGGACCGCTGCGTCATCCGCTGCTCGACGGACGGGTGGTGTTCGACGAAGAGATGGTCCTGGTCAGCGCGCGCAGCCATGCGCCGGTGTCACGACCTCAGGATGTGAATGGCGAAACCGTCTATGCCTTTCGCGCCAACTGCTCCTACCGTCGCCATTTCGAGAACTGGTTCGTCGCCGACGGCGCCGCGCCGGGCAAGATCTTCGAGATGGAGTCCTATCACGGCATGCTCGCCTGCGTCAGCGCCGGAGCGGGGTTGGCACTGATGCCGCGCAGCATGCTGGAGAGCATGCCGGGCAGCAGCAACGTCAGCGTATGGACCTTGGCCGAGGATTTTCGCTGGCTGCACACCTGGCTGATCTGGCGCCGTGGCGCCGGCTCGCCGAACCTGGCGGCGATGCTCGAACTGCTTGATGAAAGTGCTCTGGCAACCGCGACCGGCTCCGGCACCCCGGCATCCACCGCAGCAATCGCATGATCCTATGCACCGGAAGGGGCCTGCGACCGGGCTCGAGTGGCAAAATGTCGCAGGCAATCGTTGACGTTGCGGGCCACGGAAAATAGGCTACGCGCCGACTAAGGGTGAACATCCGCGGTGCCTGCGCTTCCTATAGAATGCACCGCATGTTTTTCGATGCCTGATGAGGGCACGCCAGCCGCAGGCGCCGCCGTGGCGCCCGGCCAGATTTGAAGGAGTACGCATGGCTGTCTACAACTACGACGTAGTGGTGCTGGGTTCCGGCCCCGCCGGAGAAGGGGCGGCGATGAACGCCGCCAAGGCCGGGCGCAAGGTGGCCATGGTCGACAGTCGGCGCCAGGTCGGCGGCAACTGCACCCACCTGGGTACGATTCCTTCCAAGGCGCTGCGCCACTCGGTCAAGCAGATCATCCAGTTCAACACCAACCCCATGTTCCGAGCCATCGGCGAGCCGCGCTGGTTCTCGTTCCCGGACGTACTCAAGAGCGCCGAGCGGGTGATCGCCAAGCAGGTGGCATCGCGCACCAGCTATTACGCGCGCAACCGTGTCGACGTGTTCTTCGGCACCGGCAGTTTTTCCGACGAGCAGACGGTGGAAGTGATCTGCGCCAACGGCGCGCAGGAAAAACTCATCGCCAAGAGCGTCATCATTGCCACCGGCTCGCGCCCCTACCGGCCTGCCGACATCGATTTCAGCCATTCGCGCATCTACGACAGCGACACCGTACTGAGCATCACCCACACGCCGCGCAAGTTGATCATCTACGGCGCCGGAGTCATCGGTTGTGAATACGCATCGATCTTCAGCGGCTTGGGCGTGCTGGTCGAACTGATCGACAACCGCGAGCAATTGCTCAGTTTCCTCGATGCCGAGATTTCCCAGGGCTTGAGCTATCACTTCAGCAACAACAACGTGATGGTGCGGCACAACGAGGAATACGAGAAGGTCGAAGGCCTGGAAAACGGCGTGGTGCTGCACCTCAAGTCCGGCAAGAAGATCAAGGCCGACGCCTTGCTCTGGTGCAATGGCCGTACCGGCAACACTGACCGCCTGGGCCTTGAGAACATCGGCATCAAGGTCAACGGCCGCGGCCAGATCAGTGTCGACGAGGCGTATCGCACCTCGGTGCCGACGATCTACGGTGCGGGCGACGTGATCGGCTGGCCGAGTCTGGCCAGTGCCGCCCATGACCAGGGCCGTTCGGCGGCCGGCAGCGTGGTCGACAACGGCAGCTGGCGCTTCGTCAACGATGTGCCGACCGGGATCTACACCATTCCCGAGATCAGCTCGATCGGCAAGAACGAGCATGAGCTGACCCAGGCCAAGGTGCCTTACGAAGTGGGCAAGGCGTTCTTCAAGGGCATGGCTCGCGCGCAGATTTCCGGCGAACCGGTGGGCATGCTGAAGATCCTGTTCCACCGCGAGACCCTGCAGGTACTGGGCGTGCATTGTTTCGGCGACCAGGCCTCGGAGATCGTGCACATCGGTCAGGCGATCATGAATCAGCCCGGTGAGCTCAATACCCTGAAGTACTTCGTCAACACCACCTTCAATTACCCGACCATGGCCGAAGCCTATCGAGTGGCCGCCTACGATGGCCTCAACCGGCTTTTTTGAGCGGCTCCGGCCGGTGGCCTGAGCCGGCCGGGGAGACCGATTTCAGCGATTCCCGAGGGTGGCGCTGGCCAAACCGGGAAAGTCTGTAATCAGGCTGTCCACGCCGAAGTCGGCGAGTCTGCGCATCAGCGCAGGCTCGTTGACCGTCCATACCGACACATGCAAACCCTGGCGCTGCGCCTTGAGCAGGCGCTCGGGGGTGCACAACGTCCAATTCAGCGCGAGCATTTCGCAGCCATAGCTCTGCGCGACCTTGATCGGATCGAGCCAGGCATATTCGGCCACCAGGCCGCGCGCCACGTCCGGGGTCAATTCCAGGGCCGCGCGCAGCACTTCCCGCGAGCTTGAGGTGATGGTGATGCGGTCCAGAAGGTTCATGCGCTGCGCCAGTTCGCGGATGGCCAGCACGGTGGTCGCCGCGCGGGTGCGCGAGGCGCTCTTGACCTCCAGCTGCCAGTGCTCGAACGGGCATGCCTGGAACAGCTCCTCCAGGCGTGGAATGGGGCAGGGCGACACCCAGCCCGGGCCGCCCTTGCGCGCGTCATAGGTGACCAGCGCCTGGGCATCGTGCTCGACGACCTTGCCGCCGCGCCCGGTGGTGCGCTTGAGGGTCGGGTCATGAATGACCATCAACTCGCCGTCTCGGGACAGATGCAGGTCCAGTTCGCATCGACGCACCCCGTGTTCGAGGCACTGCTTGAAACTGGCGAGGGTGTTTTCCGGGGCTTCGCCTTTGGCGCCGCGATGGCCGTAGATAAGCGTCACGTTCGCTCCTTGAATGAATGTGTGGGTCAATCGATTGCCGGGGCTTGCCGCTCGCGCGCCTGGCGGCGTTGCAGTTGCTGTCTGTGCAGGATGTGGCGGGCCAGCAGTTGACGCTGGGCGTCGCTGATGTCGATGAACTGGGTACCGATCTCGAACTGGTCATCACCCACGGCAGTGCAGCTGGTGACGCTTGCCTTGAGCGACAGGCCGAGCGCCTGTGGCATCAGCGCGATGCGCAGGGTCAGGCGCGTGCGCTCGGTCATCGGCTGCTGCTGGAAGAACGCCAGGCTACCTTCGGACAGCACCACCGGACGAGGTTCGCCGATACGCTCCAGCAGGGTCTGCGCGACCAGTTGGCCGAGCAGGTCGATGCGCCGGTTCTGCGCCTTGAGCACAGCCTCCACGGCGCGGTTGGCTTCGCTTAGCTGGCGCAGCAGGTGCTGGGTTTCGAACTCGGCCAGGTGCATTTCACCGAGCAGGTCGAACAGTGGTGACGCATCCTGCAACATGTCTTCACCTGCCGTCTCGACCTCCGGGAGTATGGTGATTTCCAGTGCGATGCGGTCATCGATGCGATAGTATTCGCGGCGATCTTCTTCATCTGATGTCGTCATGACGAACCCGGGGTAGAGGCGATGGTCCGAGTGTAAAGCTGCTCGTCACGCCCTGCCAGCAGGACGTCTCCTCTTTCACCCGAACAAGCCCCGACATGTTCAGACCTCTTTTCGTTTTCATTGGCGCGCGCTACACCCGTGCCAAGCGACGCAATCATTTCGTGTCGTTCATCTCCCTCACCTCGATGATCGGTCTCGCCCTGGGCGTGGTCGTGATGATCGTCGTGCTGTCGGTCATGAACGGCTTCGATCACGAGATGCGTACCCGCGTGCTGGGCATGGTCCCCCACGCTACCGTCGAATCCGGCCAACCCATCGGCGACTGGCCAGCCCTGGCCGCGCAGGTCCGGCAGAACCCGCAGGTGGCGGCGGTCGCGCCGTTCACTCAGATGCAGGGTTTGCTGACCCATGACGGGCAGGTCCAGAAGATTCTGCTCAATGGCATCGACCCTGCGCAGGAGCACAACGTCTCGATCATCGACGCCTTCGTCAAGCAGGGCAGGGTCGATGACCTCAGGCCCGGCGAATTCGGCCTGATGATCGGCGACAAGGCTGCGACCAAGCTGGGTGTCGGTGTCGGCGACAAGGTGACCTTCGTGGCACCGGAAGTCACCGTCACCCCGGCCGGCATGTTCCCGCGCATGAAGCGCTTCACCGTGACCGGTATCTTCCACGTCGGCGCCGGCGAGCTGGACGGCTACCTGGGCCTGGCCAACCTCGAAGACCTGGGCAAGCTGCACCGCTGGAAAGCCGGCGAGGTGCAAGGCTTGCGTCTGAAGTTCGAGGACCTGTTCCAGGCGCCGCGCGTGTCCTGGCAGATCGCCCAGCAACTGGGCGACCAGACCTACTATGCCCGCGACTGGACCCGCACCCACGGCAATCTCTATCAGGCCATCGGCATGGAGAAAGCCATGATCGGCCTGCTGTTGCTGCTGATCGTCGCCGTGGCCGCGTTCAACATCATTTCCACACTGGTGATGGTGGTCAACGACAAGAAGGGCGACATCGCCATTCTGCGCACACTGGGCTCGACGCCGGGGCAGATCATGCGCATCTTCATGGTCCAGGGCACGGTGATCGGCGTGGTCGGCACCTTGATCGGCGCCGCTGTCGGCATTCTTGCGGCCTTGAACGTAAGCGCCGCCATTGCCTTGCTGGAAAAGGCCATCGGCCACAAGTTTCTCAACGCCGATGTCTACTTCATCGATTACCTGCCGTCGCAACTCATGGCCAACGATGTGTTCATGGTCTGCGGCGCGGCGTTGGTCCTGAGTTTCCTCGCCACCCTGTATCCGGCCTGGCGCGCTGCGCGTACCCAGCCGGCGGAGGCGTTACGTTATGAGTGAGTCGGGCATGAGTGAACAAGCAGTATTGAGTTGTCGCAACCTGGGCAAGTCCTACGAGGAAGGCCCGGAATCCGTGGTGGTGCTGGACAACCTGCAACTGGAGCTGCACGCCGGTGAGCGAGTGGCCATCGTCGGCAGTTCCGGCTCGGGCAAGAGCACCCTGCTCAACATGCTCGGCGGGCTCGATACGCCCAGCCGCGGCAGTGTCTGGCTGGCCGGGGAAGAGCTCTCGGCGTTGAACGAGCGGGCCCGTGGCCTGCTGCGCAACCGCGCTCTGGGGTTCGTCTACCAGTTCCACCATCTGTTGCCCGAATTCACCGCGCTGGAAAACGTCTGCATGCCGCTGCTGATCGGCAAGACTGCGATCCCCGAGGCCAGGCAGCGTGCTACCGCATTGCTGGAGCGTGTCGGCCTGGGCCATCGGTTGCAGCATAAGCCTGCCGAGCTGTCGGGCGGCGAACGTCAGCGCGTGGCGATTGCCCGTGCCCTGGTGAACACGCCTGGCCTGGTCATGCTCGACGAGCCCACCGGCAACCTCGACCACCACACGGCGCAAGGCATTCAGGACCTGATGCTCGAACTCAGCGTATCGCTACGCACCGCGTTTCTGGTGGTCACCCACGACCTGAGCCTGGCGCGACAGATGGACCGCGTACTGCGCCTGGAAGATGGCCGCCTGGTGCCGATCTAGCTTCTTTTTTCTAACGGGTTACCTCTGCATGTTCAGACCCTTGTCAATCTTCGTCGGCTTGCGCTACACCCGCGCCAAGCGTCGCAAGAACTTCATTTCGTTCATCTCCATGACGTCGATGATCGGCCTCGCCCTGGGCGTGCTCGCGATGATCGTGGTGCTGTCGGTGATGAACGGCTTCCAGCGCGAAATGAGCTCACGCATTTTGGGCATGGTGCCCCATGCGATGATCCAGGGCGTGAAACCGCTGGACGACTGGCGGCCGGTGGCTGCCGCAGCCATGAAAAACCCCGAGGTCCTGGCGGCCGTGCCGTTCACCGAACTCGACGGCATGCTGTCGTACAAGGGCATGATGCAGCCGATCCAGATCAGCGGTGTCGATCCGGCTCGCGAAGGCGAAGTGTCGATCGTCGCCGATCACATCGTTCAGGGGCGTCTGGACGACCTCAAGCCCGGTGAGTTCGGCGTCGTCATCGGCGAGATCACGGCCAGGCGCTTCCGCCTGAACGTGGGCGACAAGATCACCCTCATCGTGCCGGAAGTCAGCACTGCACCCGGTGGCATCACCCCGCGCATGCAGCGCCTTAACGTGGTGGGGGTGTTCAAGGTCGGTGCCGAACTGGACGGTTCCATGGGCCTGATCAACGCGGCGGATGCGGCCGAGATGCAGCGCTGGCAGCCGGGTCAGGTGCAGAGCGTGCGGCTCAAGCTGAAAGACCTGTACACGGCCCCTGAAGTCAGCGCCGCCATCGTCAAGGGCTTGGGGACGGGCTTCAAGGCCGACGACTGGACCCACACCCAGGGCAGCCTGTTCAGCGCCATGAAGATGGAAAAGACCATGATCGGCTTGCTGTTGCTGATGATCGTCGCGGTGGCGGCGTTCAACATCATTGCCACCTTGATCATGGTAGTGAACGACAAGGGCGCGGATATCGCCATCCTGCGCACCATTGGCGCCACGCCGCGGCAGATCATGGGCATCTTCATGGTCCAGGGCACGGTGATCGGCGTCGCCGGTACGGTGATCGGGGGCGTGCTGGGCGTGATCGCTGCGATCAACGTCAGCACCATCGTCGGCTGGCTGGAGCGCGTCACTGGCCAGCACATCTTCACCTCGGACGTGTACTTCATCAGCAACCTGCCATCGGAGCTGCAGGCAGGCGATGTCATGCTGATCTGCGGGGCTGGGCTGGTGCTGAGCTTTCTCGCGACCCTCTATCCTGCCTATCGGGCCTCGCAGATCGAGCCTGCGCACGCCTTGCGTTACGAATGAGCCATGGCAACGGTGGCGTGGTCCTGTGACCGCGCCACCGTTGCCATGCAGGGCGGCGGCAAATTCGCTAGACTGATGCCGTTCATTCAGTCAGGTTTATGTCATGCACCCCGCAGCCGAACATTCCCCGCTGGGCAAGTCCAGCGAGTACGTTTCCACCTACACCCCCTCCTTGCTGTTTCCCATTCCTCGCGCCGCGAAATGGGCCGAACTGGGCCTGAGCGCCGACACGCTGCCCTATACGGGTGTGGATGTGTGGAACTGCTTCGAGCTTTCCTGGCTGCTGCCTTCGGGCAAACCGGTGGTGGCCATCGGTGAGTTCAGCATTCCGGCGGATTCGCCGAACATCATCGAATCCAAGTCGTTCAAGCTGTATCTGAACTCGCTGAACCAGACGCCGTTCGCCTTGGTGGACGCGCTCGAGAAGGTGCTGGTGCAGGACCTGTCCGGCGCAGCTGGCAAGCCGGTGGGCGTCAAGGTGCGGCGGTTGGAGGAGGTGGAGGCCGAAGGCGTGGTCAGCCTGCCGGGGGTGTGCATCGATGATCTGGATATCACGGTCAGCAGCTACGATCACCCGCAGCCGGAACTGCTGCGTTGCGATCCGGCCAGGATTGTCGAGGAGTCCCTGCACAGCCATCTGCTGCGGTCCAACTGCCCGGTCACCAGTCAACCGGACTGGGGCAGTGTGTGTATTACCTACACCGGTGCTGCGCTGGACCATGCCAGCGTGCTGGCCTACCTGGTCAGCTTTCGCCAGCATTCGGATTTTCACGAGCAGTGCGTGGAACGGATCTTCACTGATCTGCAGCGCCTGCTGCAGCCGCAGAAGCTGACCGTGTTCGCCCGCTATGTGCGGCGCGGCGGCCTGGACATCAACCCCTACCGCAGCACCGAAGCACTGGATTTCGCCAACGGTCGACTTGTGCGCCAGTAACGCGGCGATTCAACAGCCGCTGGGAACGGCGGCTGTAGGGGTATCGCGCTCAGATGCCGATGTTGCCAAGGGTCTGGACAATGTTGCGCAACGCGCCGGCTACGCCTGGGTGATCGACTTCGAAGCGCTCCACGGCCAGGTTCACGTTGTCGGCGACTGAATTGTCGGCGGTGGCGTTTTCAAGTTCCATGCGCGCCTTGATCTGTTCCATCAAGGCGCGCATGTCTTCGCGCTCCTCGAGCGACAGCGTCTGGTTCTTGTCCAGTTGCTCGCGCAGTTCATCGAGCTGTTCTTGCAATTCGCGGGCTGGCATGACGTTCTCCTTGAGTGATAGGCACTTACATGGACCGCACCCGGTGCGCAAAGGTCCGTATCGACCCTGTCTGATTCGCAGTTGGCAGGGTTGCGAACCCGTCCGCGTGTGAACTTGAGGGCAGCCCGGAAGTCTGGCATGGGTACGTTCAGAACCTGGCATCCACCTGCGATCGCAAGTGCACTGCCTAATCGTGTCTGGACGCCTTATACTGGCTCACAAATTTTTGGACGGTCGCCTGCGGCCGAATCGTATCTCAAGGAGTAACCTGTATGCGTCTGACCGGTTCAGCTGTGATAGACCGAGTGGCTGGAGCCTGTCTGCTCCTTGGACTTGCCGTGGCCCCCATGGTCGCCCAGGCTGCGGAAGAAGATCCATGGGAGCCGGTCAACCGTGCGATCTTCCGGGTCAACGACACCCTGGACACCTATGCACTCAAGCCTCTGGCTCAGGGCTACCAGTGGATCACCCCGCAGTTTCTGGAAGACGGCATCCATAACGTGTTCAGCAACATCGGCGATGTTGGCAACCTGGCCAACAACGTCATGCAGCTCAAGCCTGCGGCGGCCGGTACCGATACGGCGCGCTTGATCTTCAACACCACCTTCGGCCTGTTCGGCTTCTTCGATGTGGGCACCAAGATGGGCCTGCAGCGCAGCGACGAAGATTTCGGCCAGACCCTGGGCTACTGGGGTGTGAGCAGCGGTCCTTACGTGGTTCTGCCCCTGCTGGGTCCAAGCACCGTTCGCGATGCGTTCGCCAAGTACCCTGACACCTACACCTCGCCTTACCGCTACATCGACCATGTACCGACCCGCAACACGACACTGGGCGTAAATGTGGTCGATACCCGCGCCAGCCTGCTGTCGGCGGAAAAGCTCATCAACGGCGACAAGTACATCTTCCTGCGCAATGCCTATCTGCAGAACCGCGAGTTCCGCGTCAAAGATGGCCAGGTGGAAGACGATTTTTAATTGTAACCAGGCATGAAAAAGGCGACCCGAGGGTCGCCTTTTTCATGCCTCGCATTCACTCCATGCTGAGCGTATGCAGGCCTATGGTCTGCGCGCCTTCGTGCCCCGAATCTTCCACACGTATCACTTCGGCCTGAACGTTGAGGTCGGTGAGGGTAGGGTGGTTCGAGGGCAGATGGACGCTGACCTGGTCCCCAACCCGCAACTGGGTGCGTGCTTCCAGCTGCATACCGGTGCTCGAAAGATCCTTGCATACGGCGGGAACTACAACGTCGCCAACCCGAAGGTCGACTTGGGCATCCACGGTCATGCGGATGAAATCACGTTTCTCACTGTAGTCACGATCATTGACGCTCATGGCTTGTCCTTCGATCTGGTTGCTATTATTGACGTTTTTATAACCAAGGGTAATTTGCCGGGCGAGCCGCTCTGGCTCGTGTCGCAACACCCTTGAAACGCTTGCCGGATGGGAGTACCGTCTGCGCCTTACAAGGCACCTCTGCATCCGCATGCGCAGGGCACCCAGCGCTTGTATTCGCCTCTGCGAGAGGCTAGAAGTAAAGGTAGGCGATCCATTGCTGTCTTCGCCAGGTTTTACTTTGCTGACCTACTTACGACAACCAATTTCTGGCGCCGTTTGCCCACATGCAGAAAACCAGTGCAACGCTGCTGATCATCGATGACGACGATGTGGTGCGCGCAAGCCTTGCGGCCTACCTCGAAGACAGCAGCTTCAGCGTGCTGCAGGCGAACAATGGCCTGCAGGGCCTTCAGGTATTCGAGCAACAGCAGCCCGATCTGGTCATCTGCGACCTGCGCATGCCGCAGGTCGGTGGCCTGGACCTGATTCGCCAGGTGACCGAGCTGTCGCCTGATATCCCCGTCATTGTGTTGTCCGGTGCCGGTGTGATGAACGACGCCGTCGAAGCACTGCGTCTGGGCGCTGCGGACTACCTGATCAAACCCCTGGAAGACCTGGCCGTTCTGGAGCATTCGGTTCGGCGCGCACTGGATCGCTCCCGGTTGTTGCTGGAGAACCGGCGCTATCGCGAGAAGCTGGAAACGGCCAACCGTGAACTGGAGGCCAGCCTGCACCTGTTGCAGGAGGACCAGACCGCCGGCCGCCAGGTGCAGATGAACATGCTGCCGCAGAACCCCTGGAGCACCGACGGGTTCAGTTTCGAGCACCAGATCATCCCGTCGTTGTACCTGTCGGGGGACTTCGTCGATTACTTCAGGGTCGACGAGCATCGCGTGGCGTTCTATCTGGCCGATGTCTCGGGCCATGGCGCTTCATCGGCATTCGTCACGGTGCTGTTGAAATTCATGACCACGCGCCTCATGTTCGAATCACGGCGCGGTGGTTCGATGCCCGAGTTCAAGCCGTCGGACGTGCTGGGCCATATCAATCGTGGTCTGATCAACACCCGCCTGGGCAAGCATGTCACCATGGTCGGCGGCGTGATCGACGAGCACACCGGGTTGCTGACCTACAGCATAGGCGGCCATCTGCCGCTTCCCGTGTTGTACACCCCTGAACGGACGCATTACCTGGAAGGGCGCGGTCTACCGGTCGGCCTGTTCAACGAAGCCACCTACACCGATCACGTCATGGCGTTGCCGGAGCAGTTCAGCCTTACCCTGTTTTCCGATGGGATACTGGACCTGCTGCCGGGTGAGACGCTGAAGGAAAAAGAAGCTGCATTGCCTGAAATCGTCAGCGCAGCGGGCGGCAGCCTGGATGGCTTGCGGCACACGTTTGGACTGGCCACACTTGGGGAGATGCCGGATGATATCGCCCTGATGGTGCTGAGCAGGAACCTTGCATGAGTACTGGTAGAATCCAGTTTGCGGAACAAAGCGGCACGTTCGTGTTGAAATTCGTGGGAGAGGTGCGCCTGACGCTTTGCTCGGCGCTGGATGCGACGATCGAGCGGATCTTCACCGCTCTGGATTTCTCCGCCATCGTCATCGACCTGACCGAAACCCGCAGCATCGACAGCACCACCTTGGGCTTGTTGGCCAAGCTGTCGATCATGTCCCGACAAAAAGTTGGATTGCTGCCGACCGTGGTGACGACCCACGAGGACATCACGCGCCTGTTGCAGTCCATGGGATTCGATCAGGTATTCAACATCGTCGGCCGTCCGATCCCGTGTCCCGACTGCCTTACCGATCTGCCCTCGCAGGACCTTTCCGAAGATGTCGTAAGGTCCAAAGTGCTGGAGGCGCACAAGATTCTCATGGGCCTGAACGAGTCCAACCGTGAAGCCTTCCATGACCTGGTCAACGCCCTCGAGCGCAGCTGAGACTTCCAGACAGCTCTTCCGGCCATAAAAAAGGCGACCTTGCGGTCGCCTTTTTTCATGTGTCGCCGTGCTGAATCAGGATACTTTTGCAGTGAGCAGGGTTTCCAGCTTCTCCTGGTCACGCGCAAACTGACGAATGCCTTCGGCCAGTTTTTCGGTGGCCATTGCGTCTTCGTTCGATGCCCAACGGAACTGAGCCTCGGTCAGGATCTGCTTCGGCTCGCTGGCATTGCCAGGCTTGAGCTTGCGCTCCAGCGTGCCTTCATCTTCCGCCAGCTTGTGCAGCAGCTCCGGGCTGATGGTCAGGCGATCGCAACCGGCCAGTTGTTCGATCTGGTTGATGTTGCGGAAGCTGGCGCCCATGACCACGGTGTCGTAGCCGTTGGCCTTGTAGTAGTTGTAGATGCGGGTTACCGACTGCACGCCTGGATCTTCGGCACCGGTGTATTCCTGGCCGGTGGATTTCTTGTACCAGTCGTAGATGCGACCCACGAACGGCGAAATCAGGAACACCCCAGCATCGGCACAGGCCTGTGCCTGAGCGAAGGAGAACAGCAGCGTCAGGTTGCACTGGATGCCGGCTTTTTCCAGCTTCTCGGCGGCGCGGATGCCTTCCCAGGTGGAGGCCAGCTTGATCAGGACGCGCTCGCGACCCACGCCGGCCTTTTCGTACAGGTCGATGATCTGGCTGGCCTTGGCCAGCAGAGCCTGTTCGTCAAAGGACAGGCGTGCGTCCACTTCGGTGGAAATACGGCCCGGGATGGCTTTGAGAATGCCGGTGCCCACGGCGACCGCGAAGGTGTCCGAGGCCAGGCCGACGTCACCGTTGCTGTCGCTGATGGTCTTTTGCAGCAAGTCCTTGTAACCGTCCAGGGAAGCTGCCTTGAGCAGCAGCGACGGGTTGGTGGTGGCGTCGACCGGCTTGAGTTTGGAGATGGCGTCGAAGTCGCCGGTGTCGGCGACGACGGTGGTCATTTGCTTGAGTTGTTCCAGCTTGGAAGTCATGTGCGTGCTCTGTCCTTTGCGAATGGATGACGTTACCCGAGCGCTGCGTCTGGCTCAAGGGCCAACGGGGTGCAGCAGGCGAAAGGGCGGTGGTAGACCTACATTTGAGTGTCTTGTCGCGCGACGGTTCAATGGATCGAGTATGCGCTCCTGGCCAGGTTCTGGCGCACCGCCCAGCGATCAGCGACCTTCGAGCAGCGCCCCGGCCTGATCGAGCAGCGCCAGCGGATCATCGGTCTTGTGGATGTCCACCGACAGCAGTTGGCGAAATTTGCGCGCACCGGGAAACCCGGTGCCCAAGCCCAGCATGTGCCGCGTGACGTGGTGCATGGCACCGCCCGAGGCGATATGTGCGGCGATGTACGGACGCATCTGCCGTAACGCATCGAAACGACTGATCACCGGGGCGTCGCTGCCGAACAACTGCTGGTCGACCTGCGCCAACAGATAGGGGTTGTGGTAGGCCTCGCGTCCCAGCATCACCCCGTCGAATGTCTGCAAGTGCTCGGTGCAGTCTTCCAGGGTCTTGATGCCGCCATTGAGGATCACTTCCAGGTCGGGAAAATCAGCCTTGAGGCGCTCGGCAACGTCATAGCGCAACGGCGGAATGTCGCGGTTTTCCTTGGGCGACAGCCCTTCGAGGATAGCGATGCGCGCGTGCACGGTGAAACTGCGACAGCCGGCCTCCCGCACCTGCCCGACGAAATCGCACAACGCTTCATAACTGTCGCGGCCATTGATCCCGATGCGGTGCTTGACCGTGACCGGAATCGACACCGCATCGCGCATGGCCTTGACGCACTCGGCCACCAGCGCCGGATGCGCCATCAGGCAGGCCCCGATCATGTTGTTCTGCACACGATCACTGGGGCAGCCCACATTCAGATTGACCTCATCGTACCCATGCGCCTGCGCCATGCGTGCACATGCCGCCAAGTCGGCAGGCGTGCTGCCGCCCAACTGCAGCGCAATCGGATGCTCGGCCTCGTCGTAGCGCAGGAAACGCTCGTGGTCGCCATTGAGCAGGGCGCCGGTGGTGACCATTTCGGTGTAGAGCAGGGTGTGACGCGAGAGCAGGCGCAGGAAGTAGCGACAGTGGCGGTCGGTCCAATCCATCATGGGTGCGACGCTGAAGCGGCGAGACGGCTCCAGGCGAGGTGTGGCGGGCGTTTCAGCTACATTCTGTACCATTTTACTCTGCGCGTTTTGTACCAGTTTTCGGGTGTTTTCGTGGGGTGGGCGGTAAGTTGTACCACCTAGAGAAGGATCTTCACCACTTTCGCCATGGCCACCATTCGCGTGGGAAAACGGGCGGACGAGGGGAGTGCTACACAGGTCGGATCTGTACGAAACGTTATGAGGGGCAAGTCTACCAAGACTCGGTGGTTCGTGCGAAAACAGGTTGGGTGGGCGTTTCGGTGGATTAGGCAGGGGAGCGTTAGTGAGTAGTTTTCAAACGATGGTTGACGTCAGTGATCGGAGCACGGTCGCCGAGGCGGATCAGGTCTTCTAGGCGGCGGAGGAGGGTGGAAATCGGACTCATGTCCCGGATGGTGCGCCGAGCGAAAACACTATGCATCAAGGGGGTGATGTTGGAGAGGGTTTTACATTCGGTAGCGAATGAGCGGCCTGGTAACGGACTCTGATGAAGCGTTTTGATGGAAGGGATGCTTAAATTTGCAGTACTATTGCAGTACTTCATGACACAACGGGAGAGTCGCCATGCCTCGCATGACATTAGACCTAAGCACCGAGATTGACGATCGCCTTACCGAAATCGCCGCACGTCGCGGTATCAGCAAGGCTGACGCCATGCGCCGCGCATTCGCGCTATTGGCCATTGCTGACGAAGAGAAGAGCAAGCCCGGAAAATTCTCGTTGGGTATCGTCCGCGAGAAAGATGACCACACGCTTGAAGCCGTTGGTCGGGTGGTGGGTGTTTGATGACGCAAGAGCATATGCACTCGGGAGACCGGAATATCGAGGATGTTTTCGCGTCAGATGATCACGGCAAAAAGCCAGTTAAGCTTGGAGAGGGCGATAGGCTCAAATTCGCTCAGCAGATACTCGGCGGTTTATTTGTGGTCTCTTTGTTGGTAATGGGGGGATATGCGTTCAATCCTGACAATAAGGCGTGGGCGGAGATATTTGAACTGATAAAGGTGGGCGCGCTGCCTTTGGTAACGCTAGTGATTGGTTTTTATTTTCCGAGCTCAAATCGGTAAGTACATGCTGAAAGAGGGTTAATCACGGAGCTTTTGATAGCCATTGGCCTGGATGAAGGACATAGACACACGTAAGGCGCGGCCCTGTAACAGATGTCTTTCCACGTGTCGCCAACTCGACGTCGTTCGGCGCCACCTTCATTCTGATGTCATGGATGACCGCAAAGCACACAGTTTTCAATCGGATAAAGATCAGGAGGATCCACTATGGCCAAGAAAGCCAACAACCCGTTCTACTTCGCCGGCGCCCCGTTGATTGCAGTCGGCTGCGCCTTCGCCGCGATCGGTGCCTGGGGTCAGGAGGCTTTTGGATGGACGTCCATAGGGTTACTGGTGCCTGGCCTGGCTTTGCTGGCTGCGGGGCTTATGAATAGGCGCCGGGCGAGCTGAACACGTCTGTCGACTGACTTTGCAGGTAAAGGGAACGGGATCATCGGTACAGGGGCAAGACGCATGAGTGCATCATCAACCCGAGTTCAGCGCGCGGTCTCCGCTACGGCGATGGCTGGGTGTTTCAGCGTGCACCTGGAAGTCGTCACCAGCGGCAAGGTCTCGCATCTGGTCATCATCGATGATCACGAGCCAGCCGCCGTGCTGCTGAGCGTCGACGCTTATCAAGCGCTGCAGGATGAGCTTGAAGATCTGCGTTCTGAACGTCTGGCCATCGAGCGCCTGCCTGGCATATACAGCGATGTGACCTTGAGCCTGGAAGAAATGAACGCCCGGTTCGAATAGGCATTTGTGCCGTACACCTGCGTTCTTCGTTACCAGTGGGTGACAGATACAGAGCCCAATCTACCAAGCGATCCTGAAGCTTCCTGCGAATGATGTTCGAACGCCACGAACATGACCCGCCCATCACACCTTCCAAATCCTAGCAACCCGCCCCGGCTCCCACGAACTTCCGGCAGTGCACCGACGCATCGCGAATCATGAAATTGACCAACGTAGGCGAGACGCCCAACTCGGTGGCGATGTCCTTCTGTGGTTTGCCGTGCACGCGATACATCAGGAAGGCGTAGCGGGCGCGCTTGGGCAGTTGGGCCAGGGCGCGGTCGACCTTGCCCAGGGTCTGGCGGTCGACGTTGATCGACTCCGGGTTGGACATCTGGGGGACTGTGTCGAGGGTCTGGTCGTCCTGGACGAAGTAGCGCTGTTCGGTGGCCTGCTTGCGGTAATGGTCGATGGCCAGGTTGCGCACGATGCGGAAGATGTAATTGAGCTGGGCGTTGAAGGGCAGCATGCCGGCTTTCATTCTGCGCACTCGCAGATAGGCATCCTGGACGACATCTTCGGCGTGGCTGCGGCATCCGGTGATTTGCGCGGCGATTTTGATCAGGCCCTGGCGGTGCGAAATGAGTGTCTGCAGCAGCGAGGGGAGGTCGTGGAGTGAGTTATCCGTGCTACGTGAATCCTGCATGTTGATACCTGCGGCGGGCAGTGACAGAAAGTATGTCCTTATGTGACGGCGCTCAAAGTAGAGTTGTTGATTCTCATTGTCAAATGAGAAATTGTTCTATTCATAGATTTTCTTGATTGCGTGAAGGAATTAGCCCGCTCGTCAAATGGAGGCTAATTTTGGGTAGGTGTGGGACGTCTTTGAGGGGTAGGCCTGTGCTACGCGCAGGTACGTTGAGTAATTTTCAGGAGGCAAGGCAATGGCGTTCGACCGCGAAGACACGATGTTTCTGGTAGTGATGAATCACGAGCAGCAGTACTCGATCTGGCCCGATTTCAAGGCCGTGCCCGCGGGTTGGTCAACGGTGAGGGAAGCGGCGTCCAAGGCCGAGTGCCTGGCCTGGATCGAAGCCAACTGGACGGACATGCGCCCGGCCAGCCTGCGTGAAGCGATGGGGGCTTGAGGAAGTACGCGTGACCGCGCGGCGCGTGGCAGGGTCACGCGCCGTCGTCATTTTGGGGACCCCCAGCATGTGAGGTGGCCGAGGTGTGGCGGGTCTTGGCGACGATCAGTCCCTTGGGGTCCAGATGAATCTGGTATTTGCCAGAAGGGCCGATCGCCGTGTGCCTGGTCAGCCGTTACCAGCGGTAGTTGACCGACCCGATCAGCGCTCGCTCGTCGCCGTAGCGGCATGAGACGTTGCAGAACAGGTACTTCTCATTGGCGACGTTTTGCGCCTTCATGGCCACGGTCCAGTTCTTGTCGACTTCATAGGTAACTTTCGCGTCGAACAGGGTGTAGGCGGAGACCTTTTCGTTGGCGTCCGAGCTGGACGTGCGGCTGGTGCCCATGTAGCGGGCGCCGCCGCCGACCACGACCTGAGGCAGGCCCAGGGTGGTCAAGCGGTAGTCGGCCCACAGGTTGGCCATGTGATAAGGCACGCCGTCGATGCGCGTGCCCACGCGGGCGGACACGGCATCGTCGGTGATCTTCGCATCGGTGTAGGTGTACGAGGCGGTGGCGCTGAGGTTCGGGGTGATGTCCGCTTTGGCCTCAAGCTCCACGCCCCGCGCGCGGGTTTCGCCGAACTGCACGGTATTGCCGGTGAGGTCGGTGCTCAGCGAGTTCTTCTGCTTGAGGTCGTAGACCGCAGCGCTCAGCAGGGCCGTGGTACCGGGCGGGGTGTAGCGCACGCCGATCTCGTACTGCTCGCCCTCGGTCGGATCGAACGAGGTGTTGGCGTTGGCGTTGAAGACGTTCGCCGGCAGGAACGACTGGCTCCAGCTGATGTACGGGGCCAGGCCGTTGTCCGCCTGGTAGACGAGGCCGACACGGCCGGTGGCTTTCTTGTCATCGCGTGGTGTGCGGGCGCCGCTGGCGAAGTTGTAGGTGCGGCTTTCGGCCCAGTCCTGGCGACCGCCCAATAGCAGAATCCACCTGTCGTCGAACTTGATCTGGTCTTGCAGGTAGACGCCGGCCTGGGCGCTGTGCAGGTCCGAGCCGGTGTTGGCGGATGTGGCGTTGGTTGGCACGCCATACACCGGGTTGGCCGGGTTGAATATGGAGTTGGCGCCGGCGAAGCGATGGGAGTCGTAGGTCTTGTGGTAGTAGTCCACGCCCGCCAGCAGGGTGTGCTGCCAGCGGCCGCTGTTGAGGGTCCATTGCACGTTGTTGTCGCTGGTCCAGCCTTCGGAGCGTTCGCGGCGGATGCTGGGTCGGCGCGCCAGCTGGCCCCGGTTGCGCAGGGCGGCGCTGCCGGTATCGGCGACCTGCATGTAGTCCCAGCTCAGGTCCGCCTCGAAGTGGCGGAGGGAGTGGCGGATTTTCAGGTCGGGAGTGAAGTCGTGTTCGAACAGGTAGCCGATGCTGGTCGAATAGTTGTTGTAGTGGTCGAAGCCGCGCTCGCCGGTGAACAGGTCGCGGTCGACCTTGGGGTAGCGGGTGCCGGACGAGGTGGTCAGGTCGAAATCCAGCGGCGGTGCGAAGCCGGTGCGGGTTTCCTGGTAGTTGGCCAGGAGGGTCAGCGAGGTGCTGTCGTTCGGGCGCCAGGTGAAGGCGGGGGCGATGTAACGGCGGTCGTCGTCCGCGTCGGTGGTCTGGGTGTCGCTGTCGCGCCACAGGCCGGTGAGACGATAGGAGAACTGCCCGGCGTCGTCGATCGGGCCGCCCAGGTCGAAGCTGTACTGTTTGCGTGCATGGCTGCCGTACTCGACGTTGACTTCATGCAGCGGCGTATCGGTCGGGCGTTTGGTGATGGTGTTGATCAGACCGCCCGGCGACAGTTGGCCGTACAGCACCGAAGAGGCGCCCTTGACCACTTCCACGCGCTCCAGGCCGTAGGGTTCGATGCCGCCGTCATACACGCTGCCTTGCAGTTTCATGCCATCGCGCAGAATGCCGCCCGTGCCCGAGCCGACGTTGAAGCCGCGGATCACGAAGTCGTCGGCGACCCGGCTGAACCCGCCGGGCTGGGCGATCACGCCTGGTGTGTAGCTCAGGGCCTCGGCCAGGGTGTCGGTCTTGCGGTTGTCCATCTCGTCGCGGGTGACGACCGAAATCGACTGCGGAATGTCCTTGATCGCCGAATCGGTCTTGCTCGCGCTGGTGCTGCGCGTGGCCACGGGACCCTGGATCTGCCCGGTCGGGTTCTCGAGGACCCTGGCGTCGATGTTGGTTTCCTGCAGCTCCAGGGTGCCGCTCGAGGCGGCAGTGCTGGCGCTGTCGGCGGCGTAGGCTGTACTCAGTGGCAAGCCACCGAGCAACAGCGCCAGTGTCAGCGGATGGTAGACGAAGACTTTTTTTGCGGGCATGGCGGCTCCTGAGTGTGAAGTGTTGTTTTTCTGGTGAGTTGAAGTCATGTCGCCCGCTGCATGATCCCCATCAAGCAGCGGGCGTCCCATTGGCGGCGGTTACGGGCAGTACTCGTCGAAGAACGTCTCGCGCTCCAGGCGCAACAGGGCGGCTTGCTTGTGCGGCAGGGTGATGGTCTTGAGCCTGCCGTAGCCCTGGGATTCGAGGAAACCGATCTGCCGGGTATGGTCGATCCGCGGTTCGCCGAGGATGCGCTGGGTGCGCGGCTCGTCGATGAACATGTAGTGCATGAGCGAGCGGAACCAGCCCTTGAGCTTGCCGGCGCTCTGGTGCTTGCTCTCGCCGACCACCACGTGCCAGCCACGGTCGTGGTCCTGGACGTCGTAATAGGGAGCGATGCGATCTTCCTTGCACCAGTAGATCTCGAAGTAGGCGAACGGCTCGCCGTCGTAGCTGCCGATCAGTGGCAACACCCGTGGGTCATCGAGCATCTGTTGCAGGTATTCGGCGTGTTCTTCGGGGCTGCCGGTCTGCTCCCAGAAGAACGCGACCTGCTCCAGGTTCATCCAGCGATTGAAGCGTTCCAGGTCCAGACCGATGTCGACGGTGCGCAGGGTGAACGTGGTCTTCAGGCCCGGTAGTTCGCGGCGGTAGACCTCGCCGTGCGGGATCGGCGGGCGCTGTGGGTGACGCTTGTCGCCGCTGAGCGTGTAGCGCAGCGGCATGCCGGCGGCCGATGGAGTGGTGAGCCAGGGCAGCGGGTGTTGCCAGAAGCTGCTGCGGGCGCAGGCCAGGCGTGCGGTGCGGCCGTCGTGGCCTAGAAGGGTATCGAACACCCCCTCACGCACCGCGTCGCGCGCGCGGTCGAGGGCGAGCGGGGCGCTGACTTCCAGCCCAGGGACGCGGGACGAATTGCAGAAGACCTGACCGAGCAGGGCGAGCAGGCCGCTGACCGGGAACGCCACGGGCAGGTTCTCCAGCCGCACATGGCCGTCCTGGCGGAAAAAGTGCACCGGTTCGATCCCTTCGATTGCCAGACTGCCGTTGCCATCGTCCGCCACCTGGGCGATCACGTGGCGGCCGTCGGCCAAGGGCAGGGTGAAGTTCGGCGTGGTCATGGTGCTTCTCCGTGAGTGGCTTCTCGCGTGGGCCAGCGCGCAGGAACGTACCGGGTACTGACCGGTCGGGTGGTTCCAGGGCATAGCTTAGGTAGAATTGTAACGAATGGGAATCGTAATTATTTAAGGTTGATTCCCATCTTTACCTGCTTCCTTGCTGATTCTGCTCAGCGCTTGCGCACCAGGAGCCACATGAAATACGGCCCGCCGATGAAGGTCGCGAAGATCCCCGCCGGGATCTGCCACGGGAACACCAGGTTGCGGCCCAGCCAGTCGGCCAGCACCAGCAGCGTGCCGCCGAGCATGGCCGAGAGCAGCAATTGCGCGATCGGCCGGCGTGCGCCGAGCATCCGTGCGATGTGAGGCGCGATCAGGCCGACGAAACTCAAGGGGCCGACGGCCAGCGTGGCGGCTGCGGTCATCACGGCGGTCAGCAACAGCAGGGCCAGGCGGCTGCCGCCCAGGGATATCCCCAGCGCCCGCGTGCGCTCGGCGCCCAGGGGCATGATCGCCAGCCAGCGGTTGCACAGCGGCGTGACCAGCAGGAACAGCACCGCCAGGGTACTGACGACCAGCGCTTGGCCGGCGTCGATGCGATAGGTCGAGCCGGTCATCCAACTGAGCATGAGCAGCACCCGGGAATCGCCGCTGACCATGAACAAGGCGGCGAACGCATTGAGCAGGGTGCTCAGCGCGACGCCGGTGAGCAGCATGCGGTCTGGCGCGAAGGCGCTGCGCCAGCTCAGCGCGACGATGGCCAGCAACGCGATCAGGGCGCCGGCGATGGCCGCGGCCAGCAGCACCCAGGGGTTGAAGCCGGGGACGATGACCAGCACCAGAATGCCGCCCAACGCCGCACCGGAACTGACACCGAGCATTTCCGGGCTGGCCATCGGGTTGCCGGTCATGCGTTGCATCAGGGTGCCGGCCAGGGCCAGCAGCACCCCAGCGGCGAACGCGGCGGCCACCCTGGGCGCGCGCCAGGGCAGCAGCGCATCGAAGGTCGCACCGCTGCTGAAATACCAGCCGTCCGCGCCGCGTCCCCAGGTCAGCGCGAGGTAAACGGACACGACCAGCACCGCAAGCAGTACCCAACGGGTCCGTTTGAGGGAAAGGGAGCGAACGTTGCCGGCGTTGGCGGGTGGATTGATGCGGGTCTCCTGCAGGCGACTCAGCAGCACCAGCAGCAGCGGCGCGCCGAGAAAGGCGGTGAAGATACCCGTGGGCATTTCGGCGCCCAGCACGCGCGCCGAGGCCTGGACCAACTGGTCGGCGAGCACCAGCAGCAAGGCGCCGAACACCGGCGCCCAGATCAAACGCTGGCGCAATGTGCGAGCGCCGGCCAGTCGGGCCAGGGCCGGGCCGGCCAGGCCAAGGAAGCCGATCACGCCGACGCTGGCGATGGTGCTGGCGCTCAAGGCCACGGCCACGCTCAGGGCCAGCAGGCGCATGCGCCCAGGCGACAGGCCGAGGCTACCGGCCGTGGCGTCATTAAGGCCAAGAACTTCCAACGGCCGAGCGAGCAGGGCGGCGAGCACGGCCACGGCCGCCAGACGAGGCGCCAGGTGATACACATCCTGCCAGCTGTTCTGGTTCAGCGAGCCTGATTGCCAGATGAACAGGTTGTTCAAGACCTCATGGTTGGCCAAGACTAGCAAGGTGCTCAACGTCGCGCAGTACAGGTTGATGATCAGCCCGGACAGGATCAGCGCCACCGGTGACATGCGTCGGCTCCAGGCCAGGCCCAGCACCGCCAGCATGCCCAGTCCGGCACCGATGAGGGCGACGCCTTCCTGACCACCGTCGAGCAGGCTCGGTGCGTAGATCGCACAGGTGGCCAGGGCCAGGTGGGCTCCAGAGGCAACCCCGAGCGTGGTCGGTTCGGCGATCGGATTGCGCAGCACTTGCTGGAAAATCACCCCGGCCAGCGCCAACGCGGCGCCGACCACGAGGCTGACGACCAGGCGCGGCAGGTAGCTGTAACGAACCAGCAGGGCTGAGAAGTCGTCGGGTATCACCGAGCCGAATACGTGATCCCATGACCCGTGTGCAAGCAGTGAACTGGCCTGCTGCACGCTCAACGCCAGTGCGATCAGCAGCAGTCCAAGGGCCAGCCAGGCGGGCTGGCGACGCAGGCGTGAAGGGGAATCAGGCATGGTCGGCTTCCATGGCGAGCAACTGCTCGGTGATCGAGAGGGCCAGGCGTTGCGCGGTCAGCAGGCCGCCGCTGGGGTAGAAGCGTGGCAGCGCCCGAATGCGGCCCTCGCGGATCATCGGCAGGGCGCGCCAGATGGGGCTGTTGTCCAGGCGGCGCTGCGCCGCGACCGCTTCGCGGGGGTTGGTGTAGTACAGGAATGCGGCATCCGGGTGTTCCAGCAGCGTCTCGATGCCCACCGCCGGACTACCGCCCCAGGCGTTGGTACGCCCTTGGTAGGCGTTGCGCAGGCCCAGCCGGTCGAGCACGGCCTGGTACATGCCCTTGGCGCCGAACAGCAGCAGGTGACGGCCATCCGGATTCAGTCGTGCGATGTACACCGGGCGGTCCTTGACCGGGGTGAGCCTGGCACGCAGGCTTTCGAGCAACTGGTCGGTCTGTTCCAGCAAGGCTTGCGCCTGGGCACGACGGTCGACCAGCGTGCCGAGGTCGAGCAACACTTGCCCGGCATTGCGATAGGGTTGGGCGTTCGCCGCATAGATGTCGAAGGTGCGCAGCGGCGCGATGCGCTGCAGCAGGGTACCCTCGAGCTGCCAGGACGTGCCGATGATCAGGGCGGGTGCCAGGCGTTGCAGGTATTCCAGGTTGGGCTCGATACTCGGGCCCAGGTCGATGACATCGTCGGGCAGGGAGGGCTGAGCGACGAACTCGCGATAGAAACCGGCGTTGACCACGGCACGGGGCACGACGCCCAGGCCCAGCAGGCTTTCGGTGAGGGCGGGCTCGAAGCTGACGATATCGACTTTCGGCGCTGCTTGGGTTACGGCGGTTGGCACGACAGCGTCGGCAGCGCCGACCAGAGACGAACCGCACAGTGCGGCTGGCAGCAGCGCCAGGCCGGTCAGGGCTCGACGGCGGGTAAGGGACATTGCAGGCTGACTCCGATGCAGAACGATCGCCTCCTGGCGAGAATGGGAGTCTATAGCAACTGCGTTTGCTTCCCAATACCCTGTAGGCATATGGACTTTATCGCGGTAAAGAATCAACCGCCGGCTTCGTTTACCTGTGTAACCCCAACTATCGACGGCGACAGGCGTGATGCCTGCGCCCGCCGACTCTCAAGGAGACCCCATGTCATTGTTCGGTATGCTGGTTCGCGCTTCGCGCACGCGGTTGGCCGTGGCCATCGGCGCGAGCCTGGTCTGCGGCCTGGCCAACGTGCTGCTGGTGGCGCTGATCAACCAGGCCCTGAACGCATCGCTGCAAGACCTCACCGGTTACGCGCTGCCTTTCGTGCTGGTGATCGCCCTGGTGATGGGCAGCCAGGTGCTGTCCCGGGCGCTGTTCGCGCACCTCAGCCAGCAAGGCCTGGCCACCTTGCGCCTGCACATCTCCCGGCATGTGGTCGCGGCACCGCTGAGGGGGTTGGAAACGGCGGGGCGCGGGCGCATCCAGGCGGCCTTGGCCGACGACACCACCACCTTGTCGAACTTCTTCACCGGGTTTCCCATGCTGGTGACCAGCGCCGTGGTGGTGCTGGGTTGTCTAGGGTACCTGGCCTATCTGTCGTGGGCGATCTTTCTGGTCTCGGTGCTGGCCATCGGTCTCGGTTCGCTAGGCTATCACCTGTGCCATTCGCACATGCTTCAGTATTTTCGCAAGGCCGGCTCCAGCCAGGACGAACTCTTCGGTCATTTCGACGCCATGGTCTCGGGTGCCAAGGAGCTCAAGCTCAATCGCTCCAAGGCGCAGCGCTTTCTCGACGAGGTGTTGGTCAGCGCCGTCGAGCAGGTGCGCCACAACCGTGCCAAGGGGTTGATGCTGTTTGCCATCACTGGCGGCTGGGGACGTTTGCTGTTCCTGGTGCTGATCGGTGTGGTGCTGTTTCTGCGCTTGTGGATTCCTTCCGACGCGGCGGTGATCACCGGCTACGTGATGGTGTTTCTGTACATGATGGGGCCGCTGGAAGGGGTACTGCTGAACCTGCCGCAGATGAGTCAGGCGCGGGTCGCCAGTGCGCGTATCGAAGCGACCCTGGCCCAGCTGAAGGCTGAAACCCAGCGGCAAACCCCCGTGCCGTCGCCGGCGCCCAAAGGCGTGACCCTGGCGCTCGACGGCCTGACCCACGGTTACTTCAGCGAGCGCGAGGACGAAGTGTTTACCCTCGGCCCGGTGCAACTCACCCTCAAGCCCGGCGAAATCACTTTTCTGGTGGGAGGCAACGGCAGCGGCAAGACCACTCTGGCCAAGCTGATTGCCGGTCTGTATCGCCCGGAAAGCGGCGTGGTACGCGTCGATGGTCGAGCGGTCGGCGAGGATGAGTGGGATGACTATCGCCAGCTGTTCTCGGCGGTCTTCTCCGACTTTCACCTGTTCGACACCTTGCTCGAAGCGCCGGATGCGAGCGTGGATACCCAGGCCGGCGAGTGGCTGGCGAAGTTGCATCTGGATCACAAGGTCAGTGTCAGCAACGGTTCGTTCTCCACCCGTGAACTGTCCCAGGGGCAGCGCAAGCGTCTGGCGCTGATCGTTGCCTGTCTGGAAGGCCGGCCCGTCATCGTGTTCGACGAGTGGGCGGCGGACCAGGACCCGGCATTCCGCGAGGTGTTCTACTGCGAGTTGCTGCCCGAGCTGCGCGCCCAGGGCAAGACGCTATTGGTCATTTCCCACGACGACCGTTACTTCCATCTCGCCGATCAGTTGATCAAGCTCGAGCGCGGCCAGATCGTCCATCGCGAGGCGTCGACCCAGGCGGCGCCCTTGCAGCCCGTGGTCTGACACCTCTCGCCAGCAGCCTGGGCGGAGTTTGCCCAGGCTGCTCAGGACAGGCCGCGATTCCTGTTCTGGTTATCCCCAAATGATAATTTTTATCAATAACGCTTAATTCTGCACCGTTTTGTTTCGTCCTTATCAGCAGTGTTCCAGGCAAGGCCACTCCGGCTTGCCGACTGCTTTTAAGGAGATCGCGCAGTGTCCGTCCCACCCGATTGCATCCGCCTGTTCTGCTTCGCGTGTTCCGGGGCGAGCGCCATGCCGTTCGCCGCATGGCGTGCCGTTTTGCCGGCCTGGATCGACGTGCAGCCGGTCGAGCTGCCCGGTCATGGCCATCGCAGTGACGAGCCGCTGCAGGCGGACATGCCGAGCCTGGCCGCCACCTTGGCGGACGAACTGGCGTCCTTGATCGATGGGCCTTACCTGATGCTCGGCCACAGCGTCGGCGGGGTGGTTGCCCTGGAAGTGGCCCACGCCCTGGTCGCCCGTGGCCTCGAAGCGCCCAGCGCCCTCATCACCGTTGCCAGCACCGCGCCCAGCCAGCGTGCTGGCAACCCGCAGGCGCAGCCCATGAGCGATGCCGAGCTGGTCGCCGAGTTGCAGCGCCTGGACGGCACGCCCCAGGTCGTGCTCGACGACCCCGAGTTGCTGGCCATGGTGTTGCCGGTGTTACGCGCCGATTTCCTGCTGGGCGAGCGCCATCGGCCATCTTGCCGCGAGCCGCTGCCGTGCGCGCTGCATGTGTTCGGTGGGCGCGACGACAGCATCGCGGTCGGCGCTCTGGCGGCCTGGGAAATGGAATGCACAGGGCCGTTCCGGATGGAAATGTGCGCCGGCGGGCATTTCTTCCTGCACCGCCAGCGTGCCGACTTTCTGCGCCGATTGGTGACCCTGGCCAAGGCCTATCGCCCCTCGCTTGCTTCTTCCTTCCTCGCGCGCGCCGGGCTGAGTCATGCCTGAGCGCGCTCCTCTGTATGCGGAGTCTTCCATGCTTGATTCACGCTTCGATGTCCGGCCTCTGCGACACGCCGATACCCCGTTGCCCCTGCTGATCGAGGCGCGCGAGCCGGGTCTCGATCTGGCCGCCTGCCTGCCTGATCTGCAGACGCTGATCGATGAACAACTGCTCAAGGCCGGCGGTGTCCTGCTGCGTGGTTTCGACGTGCAGAACGCCGAACGCTTTCGCCGCTTCGCCGTGGGTTTCGGGTCCGATCTGCTCACTTACGAATTCGGCTCCACGCCCCGCAGCAACGTGACCAGCGGGATCTACACCTCCACCGAATACCCGCCGCATCAGCACATCCCGCTGCATAACGAGCAGGCCTACACCCGCGACTGGCCGATGAAGATCTGGTTCTTCTGCCAGCAGGCCTCGCCGGTGGGCGGGGCGACGCCGATCGGTGACAGCCGGGCCATCTATCGGCGAGTGGGCGAACAGATTCGTCAGCGCTTCGCCAGCAAGGGGCTCATGTACACCCGCAACTACGGCAACGGCCTGGACGTGTCCTGGGAACAGGTGTTCAACACCCAGGACCGCAGCGTCGTGCATGCCTACTGCGAGGCCCACGGCATCGGCCTGGAATGGAAGGACGATGGCGGCCTGCGCACGCGACAGGTCTGTCAGGCCGTGGCGACTCATCCGCGTACCGGTGACGCGGTGTGGTTCAACCAGGCGCACTTGTTCCATGTGTCCAACCTGCCCGAGGAAGTGCGTGAAACCCTGCTCGACCTGGTCGAGGAAGAGGACTTGCCGCGTAACGTCTACTACGGCGACGGCAGCGCGCTGGAGGAAACCCTGCTCGAAGACATCCGCGGTGTGATGCAGCAGGAGCAGGTCGAGTTCGCCTGGCAGGACGACGACGTGCTGATGCTCGACAACATGCTCACCGCCCATGGCCGAGCGCCGTTTCAGGGGCCGCGCAAAGTGGTGGTGGCCATGGCCGAGCCCCACGGTGCCGACGTGCGTTGAGCCACCCCCGGATTTCCCGATTTTTTGCGATTGCAGGAGGACGCCCCATGGCCATCCCACACCAGCCTCAACCCCGATCACTCATCGAGATGCTGGCCCAGCGCGCCGAACACCAGGGCGAGCAACTGGCGCTGCGCTTTCTCGGCGACGGCAGCGAAACCACCGAACTCTATACCTACGCTCAACTCGATGCCCGGGTCCGCCACCTGGCCGCCTGCCTGGGCCAGCACACGGTGAAGGGCGACCGAGTGCTGCTGCTGATGACCAACGGTCCGGACTACATCGTAGCGTTTTTCGCCTGCCTGTATGCCGAACTGATCGCCGTGCCCGCCTATCCACCGGAACGCAATCGGCAGTTCCACACCGAGCGCCTGCAAGGCATGGCCATGGATGCCGAGCCTTCGCTGATCCTGTGTGAGCAAGCAGCACTGGATGCCTCGCTGGCGTTGCGCGATGGCCTGACCCTGGCAAGCGCGCCGTTGGTCGCCAGCGTCCAGGACCTGGAGGCGCAACCGACGCGAAGCTGGCAGCCGCGCGAGGTATCGGGCGAGGCCATCGCCATGCTCCAGTACACTTCCGGCTCCACCTCCGAACCCAAGGGCGTCGAAGTCACCCACGCCAATCTGCTGGACAATCAGCGCCTGCTGCAGATGGGGTTCGGCAGCCGCCCGGGCGACGTGTTCGTCAGCTGGCTGCCGCTGTACCACGACATGGGCCTGATCGGCGGCATGCTGCAGCCGATCTACGCCGGCGTGCCGCTAGTATTGCTGACCACCCAACACTTTCTTGCGCGCCCGGCACGCTGGCTGGAAGCGATCCACCGTTATGGCGGCACCCTGAGCGGCGGCCCGGATTTCGCTTTCCGCCTGTGTACCGAAAGCGTGCGCGACAGCCTGCTCGCCGAGCTGGACCTGAGCCGGTGGCGTGTGGCGTTCTGCGGCTCCGAGCCGGTACGCGCCGATACCCTGGCCGATTTCGTCGAGCGCTTCTCCGCGGCCGGTCTAGCGGCGACGACGCTGCATCCCTGCTATGGGCTAGCCGAAGCGACCCTGATGGTCACCAGCAACATTCGCGGTGGCCCTTACTACACGCTGCACGTGGACCACGAAGAACTCGCCCAGGGTCGAGTGGTGCCCGACGCCGCTGGCACCGAAGTGGTCAGCAGTGGGGGCTTGCTGTTCGACGACCAGGTGCGCCTGATGGATCCGCATACGCTGGAGCCCGTCGCAGACCATACCGTCGGTGAAATCTGGGTGCGCGGCCCCAGCGTCGCTCGCGGTTACTGGCGCAACCCCGAGGCCACGGCGAAGACCTTCCTCGATCGGCCGGACGGACGCTGGCTGCGCACCGGCGACCTGGCGTTTCTCTACAACGGTGGCCTGTTCATCACCTCTCGGGCCAAGGACGTGATCATCATTCGCGGCCAGAACCGCTACCCGCAGGACATCGAGAAAGCCGTGGAGCAGGGCGTCGACGCGGTGCGCAAAGGTCGCGTCGCGGCCTTCCCGGTGCAGGTCGACGGCCGCGAGTGCATCGGTATCGCGGCCGAGATCGGTCGCAGCACGCAGAAGAAATTCGATCCGCAGACGTTGATCGAGGCCATCGACCGCGTGGTCAGCGACACCCAGCAGGAACCGGCCAGCGTCATCGCCTTGCTGGAGCCGGCGGCCTTGCCCAAGACCACCAGCGGCAAGCTGCAACGCTCGGCCTGCCGTCATCGCCTGGAAACCGGCGAGCTGGACGCCTATCACGTCTACCACCGCCCGTTGACGGACACCTGCGCAAGCGGCTCGGGAGATGCGCCCCAGGGTCAGACCGAGCAGCGTCTGGCCGCCATCTGGTCCGAGGTGCTCGAAGCGGGCGAGATCAGCCGCGACGATGTCTTTCTCGCCAAGGGCGGTCATTCCCTGGCGGCGGTGCAGGTGGTCGCGCGGGTGCGCCGTGAGTTCAGCGTCGAGCTGCCGCTCAGTGCGCTGTTTGCCGCCAAGCCCCTTGCCCAGGTCGCAGCCATGGTGGACGCTGCGCCGCGCCTGGCGGCTGGGGTGCCACTGGAACGCCTGGATATCCGCGGTCCCCACGCCATGTCGCCAGTGCAGCGCAGCTTATGGCTGGCCCAGCAGTTGGGCGGCGAGCAGGGGCGTGCGGCGTACAACATGGTTGCGCAGCTGCGGCTGTGCGGTGAGCTGCGACCCGACGCCCTGCACGGTGCCTTGAATGATCTGCTGCAGCATCAGGCCAGCCTGCGCAGCGCCTTCGTGCCAGGGCCCGACGGGGTGGCCCGCGTGCACTACGCCGACCACCTCGAATTGGCCTTGCCGCTGCTCGACCTGAGCGGGCTGCGCGATGCGGAACAGAGCACTGCCCTAGCCATGGCCGAAGCCGAAGCCGCCGGGGAGCCCTTCGATCTGCAGCAGGCGCCGTTGCTGCGCATCACCCTTGTGCGCCTGAACGATCGAGAGCACCGGCTGCTGCTGAGCCTGCATCACCTGATCGGTGATGGCTGGTCGTTCGGCGTACTGGTCCAGGCGCTGGGCGTCTTGTATCAGGCGCGCTTGACCGGTGGCGAAGCGGCATCGCCGCCGCTGACCCTGCACTACAGCGATTACGCGGCATGGCAGAACGCCAAGGAAGGCAGCGTCGAGCGCCAGCGGGAATGGGATTTCTGGTCGGAGTACTTGAGCCGTGCGCCACAGCACCTGGCCTTGCCCATCGACCGGCCGCGCCCGGCGACGCCGCAGAATGACGGCGCCAGCGTGACCTTCCAGCTGAGCGCCGAGCAGGTGGCCCGTGCCGAAGCTCTCGGCCAGGCCCACGGTGCCAGCCTGTTCATGGTCCTGCGTGCTGCCTTCGACTGGTTGCTGCATCGCGTCACGGGGCAAAACGATCTGGTCTACGGTACCGACATCGCCGGTCGGCCCAGGGCGGAGCTGGAACAGCTGATTGGCTTCTTCGTCAACATCGTCCCGTTGCGCGCTCGGGTCGATGCGCAGCAGCCGTTCAGTCAGTGGCTGGCTCAGGTCAGGGAGGATTCCCTGGCGGTCTTCGAACGGGCGGATCTGCCCTTCGAGCAGATCGTGGAGGCCAGCGGCGTACCTCGTGAGCGTCAGCGCAACCCGCTGGTACAGGCGCTGTTCGTGCTGCACAGCATGCCCCATGGCCAGTTCGCCGTGCCGGGGTTGAGCGCGCAACTGCTGGCCGCGCCGGCGCAGACCTCGAAGTTCGACATGGCCCTGTTCCTCACCCCCAATGCCCAAGGGCTGAACGGGGAGTGGGTGTTCGCCACGGCGATCCTCGACAAGGCGCGGGTGCGTGCCTGGGTCGCGGCCTGGATCGACCTGCTCGAGCAGGTGCTCGACGCACCTGAGCAGCCCCTGTCTGCGCTGTCCTTGGGTGCCTTGCAGCCTGCGCCCGTCGCGCCGGCCAGCGGTCGCTCGCGGTTGGAAGCCAAGCGCGACAAGCTCAAATCGTTCACCCGCCAAACCACGCCATCAGCAGCCACGCCGGCGGTACGCTGCACACCGCTGACGGCCGACAGCGAATTCCCGCTGGTGATCGAGCCGGTCAGCGCCGATCTCGATCCCTGTGCCTGGGCCAGTCAGCATCGCGAGTTCATCGAAACCCACCTGCGCCGTCATGCCGGTTTGCTGTTTCGAGGCTTCGGGTTGCACACCGCCCAAGACTTCGAGGCGTTCGCCGAGGCCATCCAGCCGGGTCTGTATGGCGCCTATGGCGACTTGCCGAAGAAGGAGGGCGGGCGCAACACCTACCGCTCCACGCCTTACCCCGAGCGGCAGATGATCCTCTTTCACAACGAAAGCGCCCACCTGCGCCGCTGGCCGCGCAAGCAGTGGTTCTTCTGCGAGCTGCCATCGCCCGTGGGCGGCGCCACCCCGATCGTCGACTGCCGCGCCATGTACCGCGCCTTGCCGACTGAGCTGGCCGAGACCTTCGAGCGCAAGGGCTTGCTGTACGTGCGCACCTTTACTCCCGGTTTCGATGTGGATTGGCGCGACTTCTACAAGACCGACGATCGCGCCGTGGTCGAGGCCGCTTGCCGCGAGCAGGACGTGGCGTTCGAGTGGCTGGCCAACGGTGGCCTGCAGACCCGTACGCCGTGCCCGGCGGTGATCCGCCATCCGTTCACCGGGGAGAAGTCGTTCTTCAACCAAGTGCAGTTGCACCACGACTACTGCCTGCAGGCTGACGTGCGCCGTGACCTGCTGGGCATCGTCGGCGCCGAGCACATGCCCCGCCAGGTGTACTTCGGCGACGGCACGCCCATCGACGACGCCATCATGGAGCAACTGGGCCAGCTCTACGAAGCCTGCGCGGTGCGTTTCCAGTGGCAGCGCGGCGACGTGGCGATGCTCGACAACATGCTCGTGGCTCACGCCCGCGACCCCTTCGAAGGTCCGCGGCGAATCGTCGTGGCCATGGGCGAGATGACCGACCGCAGCGTCTTCGATGGCGCTGCCGCAGACACCGGCGAGCGCTCGGGCCAGATGGCCGGCCTCTCTGTTCAAGGATATTCGCAATGACCGACCTGAGCCTGGATTCAAGCGCGCTGCACACCTTTGCCCTGAGCCCCGAACAGCAGGCGTGCCTGCTGGGCCGCGATTCGTCGCGCCCTGACGCGGGCAGCCATCGCTTGCGCATCGCCGTGAACGCCTCGCAGGGGCCGGCCATCTTTGCAGCCGCGTTGCAACGCTATGCGGCTGGTCAGCCCGTTCTCGGAACGCGCTGGCTGCAGGTGCCCGGCTTCCTCGGCTGGCGCCAGACCTGTCCCAGCCAGGGCAATGCGGTGCGTTGGGTGGAGTTGGACGCCATCGCGCCTGCGTTGACGCTGGAGGAAGGGGAGGTGCTGGCGGTCAGTTGGCGAGCCCTGTCCCAGGACCGTTTCGAGGTGGAATTCGTGGCGGCTGCCCTGGCTCTCGATCCGCCCAGCCTGGAGCGGCTGGCCGTCGATGTGCTGGCATCGGTGGAGGGCCGCACGCCGGTCTCCAGCGATGTGGACTATGAGCAGTATGTGCAGTGGCGCCAGGACATGGCCGCCGACGAAGACGCTGCCCAGGGTCGGGCCTATTGGCAGCATGCCGAAGTCGACCCTGCCCGCGGCAACGCGCTGCACCTGGGGGTGTGTGGCAGCCCGGCGACACCGCAGGCGTCACGCCTGGACGCGCAGCTTGCCGTACCCCTGTCGACCCTGGGCGCCGCCCAGGCCGTGGCGGAGGCCTTGGGGCAACCGCTGGACTTCGTTGTGCAAGGACTGTGGTGGGTGCTGTTGGGACGCCTGAGCGGGCAGCAGGCGTTCGTCGGTGGCTGGCTGCACGATTGCCGCAGCGACTACGATCACTTCGAAGACACCCTGGGGGTTTTCGAAAAAGTCCTGCCGTTGCGCGTCGAACTCGACCCTGCGGCGCTCTTCGCCCAATGGTCGCAACAGGCCGAAGGTCGTCTGGCCGATCATCTCGGCTGGCAGGAATACTGCCCGATCCAGTCGCCTACCAGCACCGCGCCACTGCGGGCCGGGTTCGCCTTCGAGCACGCGCGCCTTGCGCCCGAGCAGGTGCTGGCCTACCCGAGCCGTCCGGCCTTCGAACTGCTGCTGCGCGCACGCGTCTGGGGCGGCACCCTTTACCTGGCCATCGAGGCCAGCGGGGCTGTGTACAGCGTCGCCAGCCTGGAGGGGCTGCTGGAACAACTGCGCACCTTGCTGCACACCCTGCCGGTCGATGGCGCCGTGGCCTTGGCCGATCTCGATCCGGTGGGCACGACGGAGCGCCAACGCCTGTTGGCCCTGGCCCCCAACGAGACGGCAGCGGCGGGCGAGTGGCTGCCCCAGCGGCTCGCTCGGCATGCCCGGCAGACCCCGCAGGCCATCGCCCTCAGTGATGGCCAACAGTCCCTCGATTACGCCGCGCTGCACCAAGCCGTGACTCACCGAGCCGGCTGGCTGCAAGGGCAGGGGGTCGGCGTCGGCCAGTGCGTGGCCATCGAAAGCGAGCGCTCGCTGCAGGCAGTGCTGCATATTTTCGCCGTCCTCAGCGTCGGCGCGTACTACCTGCCGCTGGAACCGAGCTGGCCCGCCGAGCGCCGCCGCGACCTGCTGAACCGTGCAGCGCCGGCGCTGGTGCTGTGTGATCCTGGGTCGAGCAGCGCCCAGGGGCCGTGGCCGAGCGCCAGCCTGGTGCAGGCGGGCAGTGAAGAACCGCTGCTGTTTCAGCCGCCGCAGCTCACCGATCAGCACCTTGCGTATCTGCTGTTCACTTCCGGCTCGACCGGGGCGCCGAAGGGTGTGCTCGTCGAACACGGTGCGCTGCGCAACTATGCCCAGGCGGCCAGTGAAGCGTTGGGCCTGGCGCCTGGCATGCGTCTGGCGCTGACCAGCCCGTTGAGCGTCGACCTTGGCCATACCTTGCTGTTCGGTGCAATGCAGGTGGGCGCCGAGCTGGTCATCGCCACTGAGGCGGATCTTGCCGAGGGTGCCGCTTTCGGCCGCTTTTTGGCCCGAGAGCGTCCGGATGTGGCGAAGTTCGTGCCGTCGCACTTCGCCGCGCTGCTGGACAACGGCTTGGCACCGCTGCCCGGCACGCTGATTTTCGGCGGCGAAGCCACGCCACGCAGGCTGGTCGAGCAACTGCACGAGCAAGCGCCCTCGTTGCGCCTGTTCAACCATTATGGCCCGACCGAAACCGCCGTCGGTGTGCTCTACCACCCGGTGCGTGCGGACGCGCCGGACCACGATGAGCGGGTCCCGCTGAGTCGCGTGCTCGCGGGCAACCGGATATATCTGCTCGACGAGCGCCTGCGCCTGGTGCCCACCGGTGCCCTGGGCGAGCTGTACATCGGCGGTACGCAGTTGTGCCGTGGCTATCTGGACCAGGTCGATGACGACCGTTTCATCAACGATCCCTTCCACCCTGGCCAGCGCCTGTATCGCTCCGGAGATCTGGGTCGCTACCGCGCCGAAGGTGGCCTGCAACTGGTGGGACGCCGGGATGATCAGGTCAAGTTACGCGGCCAGCGCATCGAGCTCGGCGAAATCGAGGCGGCGCTGCTGACCCTGCCCGGCGTCGAGCAGGCCGTTGCGCGGCTGTGGGCACCCAGTGAAGGCATGGCCAGCCTGATCGCCTACGTCGTACTCGCCCAAGGCCAGGCCGATGACGCCCTGCAGCCGCTACTGGCGGCACTGGCCGAGCGCCTGCCCGAGGCACTGTGCCCGACGCGTCTGCTCGCGGTGCCCAGCCTGCCGCGTCTGGCCAACGGCAAGATCGATCGTCATGCCTTGCCCGATCCCGGCCAGCCGCTGCGTCGGACGCCGGCGCGGGCGCCGCAGAACGAGTTGCAAGCCTGTCTGCGCGATGCCATGGCCGACCTGCTGGGCTGTGCACCTGCGACGCTGGGTGTGGACGACGATTTCTTCGAGGCCGGCGGCCACTCGCTGCTGGTGATCAAGCTGGTCGCGCGCCTGCGCACCCTGTTCAAGCTCGAAGTGCCGCCGGGCCTGGTGTTCGACCATCCCGACGCCGCCCGCCTGGCCGCCGCCCTTGGTGAACTCGCCGATCCGGCGCGCCTCGAGAAGATCGCCCGTCTGCGCCGAGAGCTGGACAACCTGAGCGACGAGGAGCGCGCCAACCTGCGTGCCCAGGCCCTGGCCGCCAAAGGGCTGGCCGCCCACTGACACCGGGCCGGCCCCGGTCGGCCCCCTCTTTTGCGAACTGGATTGACCATGACCGATATCGACCGCGACGAGTTGCTTGCCCTGTTACTGGATGACGAAGGACTGGACGCTGCAGCGCCAGCCACACCCAGCGGGCCGGTCCGCCGCACCGAAGATGGACCGGCGCCGCTGTCGTTCGCCCAGCGCCGTTTGTGGTTTCTTCAACAATATGACGTACACAGCCCGGCCTATAACTCGGCTCGTGCATTGCAGATTCAAGGCCAGCCGAATGTCCCGGCCTTGCAGGCCGCCCTGCGCCGACTGATCGAGCGCCATGCCAGCCTGCGCACGCGTTTCGTGCAGATCGATGGGCAACCTCTGCAGGTCATCGATCCCGAGGTGGAATTTCATCTGGAATGCGTCGACCTGCCTGACGACACAGAGCTGCAAGCAGCCCTGCGCCAACGCGTCGCCGTACCCTTCGACCTGGGGCAGGCACCTCTGCTGCGCGCCAGTCTGCTGCGCTACCCCGGCGGTGCCGTGTTGCTGTTGTGCCTGCATCACATCGTTGCAGACGCCTGGTCGAACCCGCTGCTGATTGCCGACCTCGGCCATGCCTATGCCGCTGCCCTGCAAGGCCACGACCGCGCCTTGCCGACACTGCCACTGGAGTACGCCGACTATGCGACCTGGCAGCGCGAGTACGTGGCCGGCCAGGCCGGCCGCCAGGCACAGGCCTACTGGCGTGATTATCTGGGCCAGGACGTGCCTGTACTCGAACTGCCCAGCGACCGACCGCGTCGCGCCGAACCGCGCCTGGAAGCGGCACGTCATGACCTTCGCCTGCCAGCCAGTACGGCCCATGCACTGCGTGAATTCTGCCGATTGCAGCAGTGCTCGCCCTTCGTGGTGTTGCTGGGCGCCTGGCAGGTGCTGCTGGCGCGCTACAGCGGCCAGCGCGACTTTGCCGTCGGTGTGCCCAATGCTGCGCGCAGTCATGCCCAGGTGCAGAACATCGTCGGTTTCTTCGTCAACACCCAGGTGTACCGCGCACGGCTGGAGCCTGCGCTGACCACGCGTGCGCTGTGCCGTCGTTTGCGCGAGCAAAGCCGTGTCGCATTGGAGCAGTCGGATTTTCCCTTCGAGTGCGTCATGGACGGCCTGAATCTGAGCCGCGATCTCCATCACACGGCGCTGTTCCAGGTGTTGTTCAACTTTCGCCATTCGCGGGACGCCCAGGCCCTGCATCTGCCCGGATTGCAGGTGCAGGTGCTGGACGTGGAACTGGAGAGTGCGCGTTTCGACCTTACCCTCGATGTCATTGCCAACCCTGACGGCATCGATTGCCGGCTGGAGTACGTCACCGCGCTCTATGACGCCGCAACCATCGCGCGCATGGGTGGGCACCTTGCCCAGGTGGTGCAGGGCATGGTCGCCGCGCCCGATCGGTCGGTGTTCAGGCTGCCGCTGATGGATGTTGCCGAGCTGTACCAATTGAGCGCCTGGAACGCGACCGACAGTGGCTACCCGAAGTATCCGAGCCTGCCTGCGCTGATCGCCGAACAGGTGCGTGCGACGCCCGATGCGTTGGCGTTGGTCCATGGCGACACGCGTTTGAGCTACGCCGAACTGGATGCCCGGGCCAATCAGCTTGCTCATTGGCTGCAAGGGCAGGGCGTCGAGCCGGATGTGCCGGTTGCGGTGTGCGCGCAGCGTTCGGTGGAGTTGGTGGTGGCGTTGCTGGGTGTGATCAAGGCGGGCGGCGCGTATCTGCCGCTGGACCCGGAGCATCCGCGGGAGCGGTTGCAGGGCATGCTCGAAGACAGCGGCAGTCCGTTGTTGCTGACTCAGAGTGAGTGGGTAGAAAAATGGTCGGGCGAGGCGGGTGTTCTCGTTTATGCACTGGAAGATCTGCCACTTGGCAGCTTGCCGATGAGCGCGCCGGACGTTCTCATCAGTCCGGAAAACCTCGTCTACTGCCTCTACACCTCGGGCTCCACCGGCAAGCCCAAGGCCGTCGGCAATCGCCACGCCGGTCTGCTCAACCGCCTGCAGTGGATGCAGGCCGAATACGGGCTGACCGCCAATGACCGAGTATTGCAAAAGACCCCTTACACCTTCGACGTATCGGTATGGGAATTCTTCTGGCCGCTGCTCAACGGCGCCGCGCTGGTCATGGCACCGCCCGGTGCGCACCGCGATCCGCAAGCACTGCGCGAGCTGATCGTTGAGCACGGCATCACCACGCTGCACTTCGTACCGTCGATGCTCCAGGCGTTCGTGTCGGCAGGCGAGTTGCCAGCCTGCACTTCGCTCGAACGCATCATCTGCAGCGGCGAAGCCTTGCCGGCCGAGTTGCAGCGCCAAGTGCTGGCGCAGACGTCCAGCGAACTGCACAACCTGTACGGCCCCACCGAAGCGGCCATCGACGTCACCGCCTGGGCCTGCCGCGAAGACGGCAGCAGTGTGCCGATCGGTCGGCCCATCGCGAACACCCAGATCCACATCCTCGATGCCGATCTCAATCCGGTACCGGTCGGCGTGGCGGGCGAGTTGTACATCGCCGGCGTCAACTTGGCGCGTGGTTATCTGAGTCGCCCTGCGCTGACCGCCGAACGCTTCGTCGCCAACCCCTACGGCGCGCCCGGCTCGCGCATGTACCGCAGCGGCGACCTGGCGCGCTGGCGCGAGGACGGCGCCATCGACTACCTCGGTCGTCTTGATCACCAGGTCAAATTGCGCGGCCTGCGTATCGAACTGGGCGAAATCGAAGCGGTGCTGCTGGCTCATCCGAACGTACAGGAAAGCGTGGTCATCGCCCGTGACGACAGACTGATCGGTTACTGGGTGGGGGACGCGATCGACGAAGCCGGACTCAAGACCCATCTAGGCCAGCACGTGCCCGAATACATGGTGCCGTGGCGCCTCGTACAGCTCGAAGCCATGCCGCTGTCAGCCAACGGCAAGCTCGATCGCAAGCAATTGCCAGCGCCCGAAGGGCAGGTCGCCGTCGAGGCCTACAGTGCACCGCGCAGCGAGGTGGAACGGGCCTTGGCGTCGATCTGGGCCGACGTGTTGGGCGTCGAACAAGTGGGTGTCGTCGACAACTTCTTCGAACTGGGCGGCGACTCCATTCTGTCCTTGCAGGTGATCAGCCGGGCGCGTCAGGCCGGGTGGCAACTCAAGCCACGCGATGTGTTCGAGCATCAACACATCGCTGCCTTGGCAGCCGTCGCGGTGGCCTTGGACCACGCCCGTGTCGACAACGGCCCGGTACAGGGCGAGGGGCCGATCACACCGATTCAGGCGCATTTTTTCGCCCAGGCGGTGCCTGTCCCCGGCCACTGGAATCAGGCGTTGCTGCTGCGGCCGCTGCAAACACTTCAGCCACAGGCGCTGGATCGGGCGCTGACGGCGCTGTACGCCCATCACGATGCTCTGCGCCTGCACTTTCAGCGTGTCGAAGGCCGCTGGCGCGCACACCACGGGCAAGCTACGACCTCGCTGCTGCAGTGCCAGAGCCTGGGCGACGCCGGATCCGAGGCGATCACTGCGCTGTGTGAAGCCGCCCAGCGTGGCTTCGATCTGGACCAGGGTCCGCTGTTCAAGGCCGTGCTCATGGAACTGGGCGACGGCAGCCAGCGGCTGTTGCTGGTCGCCCATCACTTGGTGGTGGATGGGGTATCCTGGCGCATCCTGCTGGAAGATCTGGCGCGGCTGCACACTCAGGCGCTGGCGGGTTTGCCACTTGAACTGGCTCCGCGCACGGCCAGCTTCAAGGCGTGGGGCGAGTACCTCGTCAATGAGGCGCGACTGGGGGTAAGCGAGGCCGAGCGCGACTACTGGCGCGCCTATGCGCAGACTTCGGCCGCTTCGCTGAACGTGCAGCATCCGCAGGGCAGTCGTGCCTTGGCTGACACCGCTCAGGTGCGCCTGCAACTCGATGCGGCGCGCACCCAGGCGCTGCTCGGCGCTGCTAATGGTGCTTATCGCACGCGCATCAACGAGCTGCTGTTGACCTCGCTGGCGCAGACGCTGTGCCACTGGAGTGGCCAGTCGGCGGTGGACATCCTTCTGGAAGGTCACGGCCGCACACCCGACGCTGATGCGGATATGGATCTGAGCCGTAGCGTGGGTTGGTTCACCGCCCTGTACCCGCTGCAACTCACGCCTGGCAGTGACACCCCGGAGCAAGCCATCAAGGCGATCAAGGAACAGCTGCGTGCGGTGCCGGGCGAGGGGCTGGGTCATGGCGTACTGCGCTACCTCGACCAGGGCGAGCTGGCACAGCAACTGGCGGCCCGGAAGGCCCCGCAGGTCACCTTCAACTACCTCGGCCAGTTCGACCCGGGTCGGTCGGCCGGTGGCCTGTTCGCCTGGGCCGATGAGCCCCTGGGTGCTTCCCTGGACCCCAGCGCCGAGGCCGACAGCGAATGGGTGGTGACCGGCCAGGTACGTGACGGCTGCCTGCATCTGAGCTGGCGCTACGGCGTCGAGCGATTCGATACGGTCGTGGTGCAAGCCCTGGCGCAACGGTATCTAGCGACATTGGCCAGGCTGATCGACCATTGCCTGAGCCCTGGGGCCGCGGGCGTCACGCCGGCGGACTTTCCCCTGGCGCAGCTGACTCAGGCGCAACTGGACGCCCTGCCGGTCGCCGCGACCGACCTTGAGGACCTGTACCCGTTGTCGCCACTGCAGCAGGGTTTGCTCTTTCATGCCCTGCAAGGCGACACTCGCAGCACCTACGTCAATCAGGTCAGCGTGCCGCTGAGCGACGTGGACGGCCTGCGGTTTGCGGAGGCCTGGGAGCGTGTCACCCGCGAACACGCGATCCTGCGCGCCGGTTTCGTCTGGGACGGCGATCTGCCGCAACCGTTGCAATGGATTCATCGCCACTTGCCTTCGCCGGTGCAGCACCTGGACTGGCGCGCACGCCCTGCGCAGCAGGTGCGTCTGGACCTGGCCGAACTGGCCGACGCCCAGCGCGACCAAGGCTTCGACCTGCGCCAACCGCCGCTGCAACGGCTGTTGCTGGTGCGCCTGGGCGAACGGGATTACCAACTGATCTGGACCCGCCATCACATCCTTCTCGATGGCTGGGCCACCGCGCGAATGCTCGAAGAAGTGCTCTTGCATTATCGCGGCGAGTCGCCGCTGCCGAGCGCGAGCGCCTATCGCGATTATCTGGCCTGGCTGGCACGTCAGGATGCGCAGACGAGCGAGGCGTTCTGGGCCGAGCAGCTGCGTCACCTGGATGCGCCGACGCGATTGGCCGACGCCTTGCCAGCAGTGCCCGAGCAGGCGGGGCACGGTGACCTGCGCTTGCACGTGGACGAGGCGACCACCGCGGCACTGGCGGCGTTCGCCCGACGTGAGCGGGTGACCCTCAACACGCTGGTGCAGGGTGCCTGGAGCCTGCTTTTGCAGCGCTACACCGGGCAACGCAGCGTGGCCTTTGGCGCCACCGTGGCCGGCCGCCCAGCCGCGCTGGCCGATGCCGAGCGCATGCTCGGGCTGTTCATCAACACCTTGCCGGTCATTCAGGCGCCCGGCCCCGAGCGTTTGTTGGGCGAGTGGCTGCGCGATCTGCAGTCGCTGAATCTGGCGCTTCGCGAACACGAGCACACGCCGCTGTTCGATATCCAGCGCTGGGCCGGACAGGGTGGTCAGGCGCTGTTCGACAGCGTGCTGGTGTTCGAAAACTATCCGGTGGACAGCGCCTTGCGCAGCGGCAGTGGCGTGCGGTTCGGCCAGGTCATTTCGCGGGAGACCACCCATTACCCGCTGACCGTGGTGATCCATGCCGGCGATACCCTGAATGTGCAGATGAGCTACCTGCTGAGCGCTTTCGCGGCGGACAGCGTGGCTCGGATCGGCGAGCATTTGCGCAACCTGTTGCTGGCGATGGCAGCCCCGGCGCTGGACACGGCTTCGCTACGCCTGGGCGAGCTGCGCCTGCTCGATGCGGTGCAGCAACGTCAGTTGTCGGACTGGAACGCTACGGATATTCGGTATCCGTCTTATCCAAGCCTGCCGGCGATGATCGCCGAGCAGGTGCACGCCACACCCGATGCATTGGCGTTGGTCCATGGCGACACACGTTTGAGCTACGCCGAACTGGACGCCCGCGCCAATCAGCTTGCCCATTGGCTGCATGGGCAGGGCGTTGGTCCGGATGTGCCGGTTGCCGTCTGTGCCGAGCGCTCGGTGGAATTGGTGGTGGCGTTGCTGGGTGTGATCAAGGCGGGCGGCGCGTATCTGCCGCTGGATCCGGAGCATCCGCGCGAGCGGTTGCAGGGCATGCTTGAGGACAGTGGCAGCCCGTTGTTGCTGACTCAGAATCACCTGATGGAAAAATGGCCGGGCGAGGCGGATGTTCCTGTTTATGCGCTCGAAGATCTGCCCCTGAGCGGTTTGCAGATGAGCGCGCCGGACGTCGTCATCGGCCCGGAAAACCTCGTCTACTGCCTGTACACCTCGGGCTCCACCGGCAAGCCCAAGGCCGTCGGCAATCGACACGCAGGTCTGCTCAACCGATTGCAGTGGATGCAAGCCGAATACGGGCTGACCGCCAACGATCGGGTATTGCAAAAGACTCCCTACACCTTCGACGTATCGGTATGGGAATTCTTCTGGCCGTTGCTCAGCGGCGCCGCATTGGTCATGGCGCCGCCCGGTGCGCACCGCGATCCGCAAGCGTTGCGCGAGCTGATCGTCGAGCACGGCATCACCACGCTGCACTTCGTACCGTCGATGCTCCAGGCGTTCGTGTCGGCAGGCGAATTGCCGGCCTGTATCTCGCTCAAGCGCATCATCTGCAGCGGCGAAGCCCTGCCGGCCGAGTTGCAGCGCCAGGTGCTGGCGCAGACGTCCAGCGAACTGCATAACCTGTACGGCCCCACCGAAGCGGCCATCGACGTCACCGCCTGGGCCTGCCGCGAAGACGGCAACAGCGTGCCGATCGGTCGGCCCATCGCCAACACCCAGATCCACATCCTGGATGCCGACCTCAATCCGGTGCCGGTCGGGGTGGCGGGCGAGTTGTACATCGCTGGCGTCAACCTGGCGCGCGGCTACCTGGGTCGCCCCGCACTGACCGCCGAACGCTTCGTCGCCAACCCCTACGGCGAGCTCGGCTCGCGCCTGTACCGCAGCGGCGACCTGGCGCGCTGGCGCGAGGACGGCGCCATCGACTACCTCGGTCGCCTCGATCACCAGGTCAAATTGCGCGGCCTGCGTATCGAGCTGGGTGAGATCGAAACGGTGCTGCTGGCCCACGCTGCGGTGCGTGAATGCGTGGTGGTTGCCGCAGACAACCAACTGCTGGGCTACTGGGTCGGCGACGCCGTTGACGAGGCCGCGCTTAAATTTCACCTCGGCCAGCACGTTCCTGAGTACATGGTGCCGTGGCGACTGCTGCAACTCGAAGCCATGCCGCTGTCGGCCAACGGCAAGCTGGATCGCAAGCGCCTGCCGCAGATCGAGGTTCAGGCCATCAAAGGGCATGTCGAACCGCGCACTGCCGCCGAACGCGACCTGGCAAGGATCTGGTCCGAAGTGTTGGGCGTGGCGCGGGTCGGGGTGACGGATGACTTTTTCGAGTTGGGCGGGCATTCGCTGCTCGCGACCCGTCTGGCTTCGCAGATCCGCCACCAATTGGGCGTACAGATTCATCTCGGCGCGGTGTTCGATACGCCCACCGTCGAGGCGCTCGCTCGGCACCTGGAGCACATTCCGGCGCACGCCCCCGAAGAGGAGGTGGACGCCATGACCCAATTGCTGAACGAACTGGAGCGCATCGAATGAACGACCTGAGCCAACCCCACGGCCCGAGCCTGCGTGACGATCCGTTGCGCCCGTTGGCGGAACGGTTCAACGCGCTTCCAGCGCCAAAGCAGCGGATATTTCTGCGGCAACTGCGCGCAAAAGGCATCGACGCCCGTCGCCTGCCGATCGTCCCGGCACCTACCGAGGCGCAATCACCGTTGTCCTACAGTCAGAAGCGGCTGTGGCTGCTCTGGCAGTTGGAGCCGACGGCGAGCGCCTATCACATCACCGGTGGCCTGCGACTGTCCGGCGAGCTGAACGAGGCCGCTTTGCAGGCGGCGATTGCCGACATCGTGGCCCGACACGCGGTGCTGCGCAGCGACTTCCCCACTCAGGACGGCGAACCGGTGGTGCGCGTGCACGACGTCGATGCGTGCACCGTGACACTGACCTGCGAAGACCTCAGCGACGTATCGGTGTCGGCCCGCGATGCGGCGTTGGCGCGTCTGGCGCAAGAGCAGGCCACACGACCGTTCGACCTGACCCAAGGCCCCTTGCTGCGTTTGTGCCTGGTGCGTTGCGAGGCCGAGCGGCATGCCTTGCTGGTCACCTTGCACCACATCGTTGCCGATGGCGTCTCGGTCGAGCTCTTCGTCGAAGAGTTGGCCAGCGGCTACGCCCGCCGTCTGCGGGGCGATGCCGATGCCTTGCCCAGCCTCGAGATTCAGTACAGCGACTACGCCCGTTGGCAGCGCCTGTGGCTGGAAGCGGGTGAGGGCGAGCAGCAGTTGACGTACTGGTGCGAGCGCCTGGGCACCGAGGAACCGGTGCTGGAGTTGCCGGTGGATCATCTGCGGCCCGGCTTGCCCAGCTACCGCGGCGCCCGGGTCGGCAAAGCATTGCCCGACGCCCTCAGCCAGCGCCTGCGCCAGTTCGCTCGTGCTCAGCACGCCACGCCGTTCATGGTCCTGCTGGCGGCTTACGGGGTGTGGCTCGGCCGGCTGTGTGGTCAGTCGCAGTTGCGTATCGGCATTCCGGTGGCCAATCGCACGTCCCCAGCCACCCAGGGTTTGATGGGCTGTTTCGTCAATACTCAGGTCTGGCCGCTGCAGGTGTCGCGGCAAGCGTCTTTCGTCGGCCAGCTCAAGGCCGTGCGTGAACAGGCGTTGCAGGCTCAGGCTCACCAGGACGTGCCCTTCGAGCATCTGGTCGAGGCGCTGCAACCGGCGCGCAGCCTGGGCCGCAACCCGTTGTTTCAGGTGCTGTTCAACCACTTGCAACGTGGCGACCGTGAGGTGGAGGCCGGCGGCCTGGTATTCGAGCGTCTGGAGCAGACGGCCCAGACCGCGCAGCTGGACCTGGCCCTGACCACCGAAGAAAACTCCCAAGGCCAGATTACCGCGACCTTCAGCTACGCCACCGACCTGCTTGAGGCTGCCACGGTGCAGGCGTGGCACGCGCACTTCGTGCACCTGCTCGAACAGGTGCTGGAACAGCCCGAGCGCGCGCTGCATGAACTGGCGCCGCTGACACCGGCCGAGCAGGCGCAGTTGATCACTTGGAACGCCACTCAGGAAGACTATCCGTCCTACGCGAGCCTGCCAGCGCTGATCGCTGAACAGGTGCGTGCCACACCCGATGCGCTGGCGTTGGTCCATGGCGACACGCGTTTGAGCTACGCCGAACTCGATGCCCGCGCCAATCAGCTTGCCCATTGGCTGCAAGGCCAGGGCGTCGGGCCGGATGTGCCGGTTGCGGTGTGTGCCGAGCGCTCGGTGGAGCTGGTGGTGGCGTTGCTGGGTGTGATCAAGGCGGGCGGCGCGTATCTTCCGCTGGACCCGGAGCATCCGCGGGAGCGACTGCAGGGCATGCTTGAAGACAGTGGCAGCCCGTTGTTGCTGACTCAGAAGCACCTGATGGACGCCTGGGCACGCGTACCGGTTTATGCACTTGAGCTTCTGCCGCTTAGCGGCCAACCCATGAATGCACCGGACGTTCTCATCAACCCGGAAAACCTCGTCTACTGCCTGTACACCTCAGGCTCCACCGGCAAACCCAAAGCCGTTGGCAATCGCCACGCCGGTCTGCTCAATCGACTGCAATGGATGCAGGCCGAATACGGCCTCACCGGTCATGATCGAGTGCTGCAAAAGACTCCCTACACCTTCGACGTATCGGTATGGGAATTCTTCTGGCCACTGCTCAGCGGTGCAGCACTGGTCATGGCACCGCCCGGTGCACACCGCGATCCGCAAGCGTTGCGCGAGCTGATCGTCGAGCATGGCATCACCACGCTGCACTTCGTGCCGTCGATGCTGCAAGCGTTCGTGTCGGCGGGTGAGTTGCCGGCCTGCACCTCGCTCGAACGCATCATCTGCAGCGGCGAAGCCTTACCGGCCGAGTTGCAGCGCCAGGTGCTGGCGCAGACGTCCAGCGAACTGCATAACCTGTACGGCCCCACCGAGGCGGCCATCGATGTCACGGCCTGGGCCTGCCGCGAAGACGGTCGCAGCGTGCCGATCGGCCGTCCCATCGCCAATACGCAGATCCACATCCTCGATGCCGATCTCAATCCGGTACCCGTGGGTGTGGCCGGTGAGTTGTGCATCGCTGGGATCAACCTGGCGCGCGGCTACCTGAGTCGCCCCGCGCTGACCGCCGAGCGCTTCGTCGCCAACCCCTACGGCACGCCCGGCTCGCGCATGTACCGCAGCGGTGATCTGGCGCGCTGGCGTACCGACGGTGCCATCGACTACCTCGGTCGCTTGGATCACCAGGTGAAATTGCGCGGGCTGCGTATCGAACTGGGCGAGATCGAAGCGGTGCTGTTGGCTCACCCGAACGTACAGGAAAGCGTAGTCATCGCCCGTGACGACAGACTGATCGGTTACTGGGTGGGCGGCGCTACCGATGAGACCGAGCTCAAGACCCATCTAGGCCAGCACGTGCCCGACTACATGGTGCCGTGGCGCCTCGTACAGCTCCAGGCGATGCCGCTGTCGGCCAACGGCAAGCTCGATCGCAAGCAATTGCCAGCGCCCGAAGGGCAGGTCGCCGTCGAGGCCTACATCGCACCGCGCAGCGAGGTCGAACAGGCCTTGGCAACGATCTGGGCCGAGGTCTTGGGCGTCGAACAGGTCGGTGTCGTCGACAACTTCTTCGAACTGGGCGGCGACTCCATTCTGTCCTTGCAGGTGATCAGTCGGGCGCGACAGGCAGGGTGGCAGCTGAGCCCGCGAGACCTGTTCCTGCACCCGACCCTGGCCGCGCTGGCGCAGGCCGCACGTAGCGCCCGCCAGTGTGCCGAGCGGGTGCCGACCGTGGCCCGCGGGCCGGCGCCGCTGACGCCGATCCAGCACTACTTCTTCAGCCAGGACATTGCCCAGCCTCAGCACTGGAACCAGTCAGCCTTGCTGCGCCCCTTGCAGGCCTTACAGGCCGAGCCACTGCGCGCCAGCCTGGCGGCTCTGGCCGAGCACCACGCCAGCCTGCGTCTGCGTTACCACCAAGGTGCCGACGGCACTTGGCAGCAACGCTACACCGCGTTCACCAGCGACGACCTGCTGGTGGAAATCGATGCCCCGGACGCCGAAACCTTCCTTCACGAGGCCGAGCGCCTGCAAGCCAGCCTCGACCTGAACGAGGGGCCCGTATTGCGCGCCGCGTTGCTGGCGTTGAGCGACGGCAGCCAACGGTTGTTGATCGTGATTCACCACTTGGTGGTGGATGGTGTGTCCTGGCGCGTGCTGGTGGAGGACTTGCAGCACGCCTATCGGCAACACAGCGCCGGTCGGGTGGTGACGCTGGCGCCGGTGGGTGCCAGCTTCGGGCAATGGGGCGAACGGCTGCTGGCCTTCGCGCAAAGCCCGGCGCTGCTCGCTGAACTGGAATACTGGCACGCGCAGACACAAGGGCAACCGACTCAGGCCCTGGGTCGCGAAGGCCAGGCCGTGGAACACCGGCTGCGCCTGCCGGCCGAGCTGACCCGCCGCCTGCACAAGGAAGCACCGGGCGCCTACCGCACGCGTCTGGATGAACTGCTGCTGGTGGCCCTGGCCCGCGTGCTCTGCCGACACAGCGGCCAGACCTCGCTGAGCGTGGCCCTCGAAAGCCATGGCCGTGACGCCTTGCCCGCGCCCTACAGCGACGGCCTGGACATCGAGCGCAGCGTCGGTTGGTTCACCAGCCTGTACCCGGTGCGCCTGAGTCCGGGCCTGGGCGATCTGGGCACGGCCATCAAGGCGGTCAAGGAACAACTGCGCCAGGTGCCGAACAAGGGCATCGGCTACGGCGTGCTGCGTTATATGGGCCCGTCGTCCGCCCAGGCATCGCTAGCCGAGCAGGCCCCGCCACAGGTGATGTTCAACTATTTGGGCCAATACGACACCGGCTTCGATGCTCAGCGTCTGTTCACCCTGGCCAGTGAACCGCAGGGCCGGCAGCGCGACGACCAGGCGCCGCTCAGCCATGCATTGACCGTCAATGCACGCCTGGTGGAAGGCCAACTGCACTTCGACGCCCGGGCCGATGCAAGTCATTACAGCCCCTCGCAACTGGAGTGTCTGCTGGACGACCTGCGCGCCGAACTGAGCCTGCTCGCCGCCCACTGCCTCGCCCCGGCGAACGCGGCGCTGACACCTGCCGACGTACCGCTGGCCGGACTGACCCAGGCCGAACTCGACGCCTTGCTTCTGACCGCACGCGACGTGGAAGACCTCTATCCGCTGTCGCCGCTGCAGCAAGGCCTGCTGTTCCACAGCCTGCAAGGCGATGCCCAGGCGGCCTACGTCAATCAGATCGATGTGGTGCTCGAAGGGCTGGATCTGCAGCGGTTCCTGCAGGCCTGGGACAGCACCGTGCAGCAGCACGCCACCTTGCGTAGCGTGTTCCTCGGCCAAGGCGAACTGCAGGTGCCGCTGCAGGCCGTTCTGCACCGCTGCCCGGCCGTGGCTCAGGTACACGATGCCCGTGGGCTCAGCCAACAGGCGCTGGACGACTGGGCGGCTGCAGAGCGCTCGAAAGGGTTCGACCTCACCTGCCTGCCGCTGCAACGGGTGCAGTTGTTGCAGCTGGACGCCAACCGTTGCCGCATGATCTGGACCTTCCACCACATTCTGCTGGATGGCTGGAGCAGTGCGCGCCTGATCGGCGAGGTGCTGCAACGTTACGCGGGCGAGCAGCCGCTGGCGCCGCGCAGCCAGTATCGCGATTACATCGCCTGGTTGGCTACCCGCGACGGCGAGGCTGCGCAAGCGTACTGGCAGGCGCGTCTGGCGGCGCTGGACGGACCGACGCTGCTCGCTCAAAGCCTGCCGGCCCAGGACACTCAAGGTCTGAGCGATGCAACGGGGCATGGAGTGATTCGCAGCGGCCTGTCGGCCGAGGACACCCAGCGCCTGCGCCAATTCGCCCGTCGCCAGCGGGTGACCCTCAACACCCTGGTGCAAGGCGCCTGGATTCTCTTGCTGCAAACCTACACCGGGCAGGCGCAGGTGGCGTTTGGCACGACCGTGTCGGGCCGACCCACGGCGCTCGACGATGCCGAGTCGGTGGTGGGGCTGTTCATCAATACCGTTCCGGTGATCGGCAGTGGCGAGCCGGGCGAAAAAGTGGGTGAATGGCTGCGCGAGCTGCAAGCCCGCAGCGCCGACGCGGGGGAGTACGAACACACGCCACTGGCGGACATTCTGCGTTGGGCAGGGTTGAGCGGGCAAAGCCTGTTCGACAGCCTGCTGGTGTTCGAAAACTACCCTGTCGACCACGCCATGCGCCAGCGCAGCGGCGTGCGTATCGAAGCATCGAGCACGCGTGAAGCCACCCATTATCCGTTGTCCGTGGCGATCTTCGCCGGTGAGACGCTGGACATCACCTTCGGCTACCGCCGCGATGCGTTTGCTGCGGTGCGCGTCGAGGCGCTGGTGCAGCATCTCAACAGTCTGCTGCTCGGCCTGATCGCAGACGCCCAGCAGCCGCTGGCGGCGATCAGCCCGCTCGGCAGCCGCGAATACCGCCAGGTCATGGCCTGGGGCACCTCGGACTACGCACCGCACGCGTTCATCAGTGTGCCGCAGCGCATTGCCGCCCATGCCGCTGCCGATCCGCAGCGCGTCGCCTTGATCTGCGCCGGTGAGACCCTCACCCGAGGTGAACTGGAGCGGCAGGCCAACCGTCTGGCCCATGCCCTGATTGCCCGCGGCATCGGTGCGGAGATGCGCGTCGGCGTGGCGCTGCAGCGCTCCAATCGGCTGCTGGTGGCGTTGCTCGCCGTGGCCAAGGCCGGTGCCGCCTTTGTGCCGCTGGCGTTGGACTACCCCCGCGAACGTCTGGGCTATGTGCTGCAGGACAGTGGCATGAGCCTGCTGATCACCGAGCAGCTGGCGCTTGAGAGATTGCCTGAAACGCCGGGACTGCCGCTGCTGGACCTCGACCGCCAGGCGCTCGACGACTACAGCGAACACGCCCCCGAGGTCGATGTGCAGGCGCAGAATCTCGCCTACCTGATCTACACCTCCGGTTCCAGCGGCACGCCCAAAGGGGTTGCGGTCGCTCATGGTCCGCTGGCCATGCATTGCGCTGCCACCGCGCCGCTGTACGACATGAGCGAGGCCTCCCGCGAATTCCACTTCATCTCATTCGCGTTCGACGGCGCCCACGAGCGCTGGATGACCGCGCTGACCTGTGGCGCCAGCCTAGTGCTGCGCGACGAAGAACTGTGGTCGGCGGCGCGCACCTTGCAGACCTTGGCCGAGCAACAGGTCACCAATGCCGGCTTTCCGCCGGTATACCTGACGCAGCTCGCCGCCGAAGCCCAGGCGCAGGGGCAGGCGCCGAAGCTGGACCTGTATTCCTTCGGTGGCGAAGCCATGCCCCAGGCCAACTTCGAACGCATCCGCCAGACCCTGGCGCCGCGCACCTTGATCAACGGCTACGGGCCTACCGAAACCGTGGTCACGCCGCTGGTATGGAAGGTCGCAGCGAGCCAGGCCTGTCGGTCGGCCTACGCCCCCATCGGCCGACCGGTGGGTGACCGTCGTGCCTACATCCTCGACGCGCGCCTGCAACCGGTGCCGGCCGGGGTCAGCGGCGAGCTGTACCTGGGCGGCAGCGGCCTAGCCCGTGAATACCATGACCGACCGGCGCTCAGCGCCGAGCGCTTCGTCCCGGATCCGTTCGGCGCACCCGGTGCGCGCATGTACCGAACCGGCGACCGCGTGCTGTGGGGCGCCGACGGGGTCATCGAATACGTGGGTCGCATCGACCAGCAGATCAAGATTCGCGGCTATCGCATCGAACCCGGCGAGGTCGAGGCCTGCATTCAGCAGCACCCCGAGGTCGAAAGCTGCGTGGTGCTGGCCCGGCCTTCACCGTCCGGTGTGCGGCTGGTCGCCTATGGCGTGGCCGCGTCGACGGCAGATGAGTCGACTCTGGAGGTGCGCGTCAAGCAGGCGCTGGCCGAGCAGCTGCCAGACTACATGATCCCGTCCCGCCTGCTGTGGTTGCCGCAATTGCCGGTAACGCCCAACGGCAAGCTCGACCGGGTCGCATTGCCGATTCCGGACTGGCACGCGCAGAGCGGCGATTTCCTTGCACCTCAGGGTGAGGTGGAGATCGTGCTGGCTGGCCTCTGGCAAAAGTTGCTGGGCGTGGAGCGCGTGGGCGCGAACGACAACTTCTTCGAGCTGGGCGGCGACTCCATCGTCTCCTTGCAACTGGTTGGCCGGGCGCGTCTGGCCGGCGTGCTGCTGACGCCCAGGCAGGTGTTCGAACAGCAGACGATTCGGGCCCTGGCCCAGGTTGCCAAGCGCCAGGCAAGTGTCGTCCAGGCGCAGGGGCCGGTCACCGGTGCAGCGACCTTGACGCCGATCCAGGCGTGGTTTTTCGAAAGCCCGGTCAGCGCGCGGCAGCACTGGAACCAGTCCGTCCTGCTGCAGCCGACCGAACCGCTGAATACCACGCTGCTCGAAGCGGCCCTGCAGACCTTGGTGGCCCACCACGACGCCTTGCGCCTGCGTTTCGTCGAGAACGACGACGGGCACTGGCAGCAGTCTCACGCCGAAACGGCCACAGTGCCGCTGGACCAGTTGCAGGTCACCGACAGCGCGCAAATGACCCAGGCGTGCAGCCGCAGCCAAGCCCTGCTGAATCTGAGCGAAGGCCCGCTGCTGCGCGCGCTGCTGCTCGACACGGCGCAGGGGCAGCGCCTGTTGCTGGTGGCTCACCACCTGGTGGTGGACGGTGTGTCGTGGCGCATCCTGCTCGATGATCTGCAACGTGTGTATGAACAGTTGCAGGCGGGCCGGACGCCGACCCTTGGGCACAAGACCAGTGCGTTCCAGCGCTGGGGCGAAGTGCTTCTGGAGCAGGCGCCCACGCGCCTGGCGGAGCTGGATTTCTGGCGCGCTACGGTTGCGGCTGGGGCCGTCAGCCTGCCGCTGCTGGACGCTGCGGGCAGCCGCCGTCGTGACCAGGTCCGCGAGTGTCAGGCCCGCCTGGCCGAGCCCCTCACGCGTCAGTTGCTGACCCAGGCGCCGCAAGCCTATCGCAGCCGCGTCGATGAACTGCTGCTCACCGCGCTGGCCCGTGTGGTCTTGCGCGCCACCGGCGGTCAGAGTGTGCTGGTGGCCCTGGAAGGTCATGGTCGCGAGGTCCCGGCGCAATACAGCGATGTCGACCTGAGCCGCAGCGTCGGCTGGTTCACCAGTGTCTACCCGGTGCGCCTGCACACCGACCCCGAAGCGGACGCCGGTGTAGCCATTCGCGGCATCAAGGAACAGCTGCGCCAGGTCCCCGATCACGGTATGGGCTACGGCATCCTGCGCTACCTGGGCGAGCCGCAGGTGCGCGGCGAACTGGCTGCCGGGTCGCAACCCTCGATCACCTTCAACTACCTTGGCCAGACCGATCTGGGCATGGAGGGCCAAGGCTTGTTCCGCCTTGCCCGCGAGCGTGGCGGCGACGATCAGGCGCCCGATGCGCCGCTGGGCAATGAGCTGGTCATCAATGCCCAGGTGCGCCAGGGTGAGCTGCACATGAACTGGCAGTACAGCGGCGCGCGGCTCGCCTCGGCATGGGTCGAACCTTTGGCCCAAGCCTGGTGCGACGAGTTGCAGCAGCTCATCGAACATTGCCTGCAGCCCGACGCACAGCGTTTCACGCCTTCGGACTTCGCCTTGGCCGGGCTGGATCAAGCGGCGCTGGATGGCCTGCAACTGCCCGCCGATACCGAAGCACTGTATCCGCTGTCGCCGTTGCAGCAGGGCATGCTCTTCCATGCCTTGCAATCGCCCGATGAAAGCCATTATCTCAACCAACTGAGCCTGGCCATCGATGGCCTGGATGCAGCCCGCTTCCAACAGGCCTGGGATACCACGGTCGCTCGCCATGACGTGCTGCGCACCGCGTTCCTCTGGGAAGAGTTGAGCCAGCCCTTGCAAGCCGTGCGGCGCAGCGTGCCGTCGGTGGTGCGCCTGCTCGACTGGCGTGACCGGAGCGAGGGCGACGGTGCGGTCGAGGTATTGGTGAACGAGGAGCGTGACCAAGGCTTCGATCTGGCGCGGGCGCCCCTGCTTCGCGTGCTGCTGGTGCGCCTGGACGAGCAACGCTACCAGTTGATTCTCACCAGCCATCACCTGTTGCTCGACGGCTGGAGTTCGTCGCGGCTGATCGCCGAGGTGCTGCAGCACTATCGCGGCACGCCGCCTGCCGAACCGGCCGGGCGTTTCGTCGACTACGTGCAATGGCTGCAGCAACGCGATCTGGCCGAGCGCGAACGGTTCTGGCGTGAACGCCTGGTCGATCTGCACGAGCCGACCTTGCTCGCCAGCACGGTGAGCGGCGCGGGCGAGGGCGTGGGTCACCGCCAGCACCTCTCGCAATGCGATGCGGCGACGACCGCACGCCTGAGCGCCATCGCCCGCCGCGAGCGGGTCACCTTGAACACCTTGGTGCAAGGTGCCTGGAGCCTGTTGCTGCAGCGCTACAGCGGGCAGGCCACGGTGGCGTTCGGCGCAACGGTGGCCGGTCGTCCGGCGCAGTTGCCCGAGGCCGAACGCACGCTGGGCCTGTTCATCAACACATTGCCGGTGATTCAGACGCCGCTTCCTCGGCAGCCGTTGGGCGACTGGCTGCGGCAGTTGCAGGGCGTGAACAGTGCGCTGCGCGAACATGAACACACACCGCTGTTCGAGATCCAGGGTTGGGCCGGGCAGGGTGGCCAGGCGTTGTTCGATACGCTGCTGGTGTTCGAAAACTATCCGGTGGAACAGGCCCTCGCCGAGGCCAGCGGTTTGCGTTTCTCACCCGTGCAGCGCCACGAAACCACCCATTATCCGCTGACCCTGGTGATCCACGCGGGGGCGCAGTTGCAGATCGAGTTCAGCTACCGCCAGGACGCGTTCATCGAAGCCGATGTCCTGCGCTTCAGCGAACACCTGGCCGGGCTGTTGGCGCAGTTCGAGGACAGCCAGCGTCCACTGGCCAGCCTGACCTTGCTCAGTCCTGCCGAGGTTCAGCAGATCGAGGCGTGGAACGCGACCGATAGCGGGTATCCGCAGTATCCAAGCCTGCCGGCGATGATCGCCGAACAGGTGCGCGCTACACCCGATGCGCTGGCGTTGGTCCATGGCGACACGCGTTTGAGCTATGCCGAACTCGATGCCCGCGCCAATCAGCTTGCTCATTGGCTGCAAGGGCAGGGTGTTGGTCCGGATGTACCGGTTGCGGTGTGTGCCGATCGCTCGGTGGAATTGGTGGTGGCGTTGCTGGGTGTGATCAAGGCGGGTGGCGCGTATCTGCCGCTGGATCCGGAGCATCCGCGGGAGCGGCTGCAGGGCATGCTCGAAGACAGTGGCAGTCCGTTGTTGCTGACTCAGAAGCACCTGATGGACGCCTGGGCAAGCGTACCGGTTTACGCGCTTGAGCTTCTGCCGCTTGACGGCCAACCCATGAATGCACCGGACGTTCTCATCAACCCGGAAAACCTCGTCTACTGCCTGTACACCTCAGGCTCCACCGGCAAACCCAAAGCCGTCGGCAATCGACACGCGGGTCTGCTCAACCGACTGCAATGGATGCAGGCCCAGTACGGCCTCACCGCCAATGACCGAGTACTGCAAAAAACTCCCTACACCTTCGACGTATCGGTATGGGAATTCTTCTGGCCGCTGCTCAGCGGTGCCGCACTGGTCATGGCACCGCCCGGTGCGCACCGTGATCCGCAAGCGCTGCGCGAGCTGATCGTCGAGCACGGCATCACCACGCTGCACTTCGTGCCGTCGATGCTGCAAGCGTTCGTGGCGGCAGGCGAGTTGCCTGCCTGCATCTCGCTCAAGCGCATCATCTGCAGCGGCGAAGCCCTGCCGGCCGAATTGCAGCGCCAGGTGCTGGCGCAGACGTCCAGCGAACTGCATAACCTGTACGGACCGACCGAAGCGGCGATCGACGTCACCGCTTGGGCCTGCCGCGACGACGGTGGCAGCGTGCCGATCGGTCGGCCCATCGCCAACACGCAGATCCACATCCTCGATGCCGATCTCAATCCGGTACCCGTGGGTGTGGCCGGTGAGTTGTACATCGCCGGCGTCAACTTGGCGCGTGGTTATCTGGGCCGCCCTGCGCTGACTGCCGAGCGCTTCGTCGCCAACCCCTACGGCGCGCCTGGCTCACGCATGTACCGCAGCGGCGACCTGGCGCGCTGGCGTGCCGACGGCGCCATCGACTACCTCGGCCGTCTCGATCACCAAGTGAAATTGCGCGGCCTGCGTATCGAGTTGGGCGAGATCGAAGCGGTGCTGCTGGCTCACCCGGCAGTGCGTGAATGCGTGGTCATCGCCAGCGACAACCAACTGCTGGGCTACTGGGTCGGCGATGCCGTCGATGAGGCTGCGCTTAAATTTCACCTCGGCCAGCACGTTCCTGAGTACATGGTGCCGTGGCGACTGCTGCAACTCGAAGCCATGCCGCTGTCGGCCAACGGCAAGCTGGATCGCAAGCGCCTCCCACAGCCCGAAGGGCAGGGCAGCACCAGCGCCCATGTCCCGCCGAGCACCGATGCAGAACGCGCCCTTGTGGCGATCTGGGCCGAGGTCTTGGGTCTGGAGCAGATCGGTGTCACCGACAGTTTCTTCGAGCTGGGCGGGCATTCGCTGAGCGTCATGCAGGTGCGCGCCCAGTTGCAGCAGCGTCACGGCTGTCACCTACCGATCAACGCTTTCTTCGATCACGTCACCGTGCAGAAGTTGGCCCGGCAACTGCCCAGCGACGTGTTCGCCGCAGCGGCCGATCACCGCGAGCGGCTGAACGACATGGCCCGCTGGCTGGATGAATTCGAGGTTTGAGATGAGTATCGATCCGCATCAAATCGCCCACCGGTTTGCCGAGCTGAGCCCCGAGCGTCGCCAGGCCTTCCTGGCTCGGCTCGAGGAAAACGGCATGCGCTTCACCGACCTGCCCATGGTCGCGGTGCCGCGCTCGCCCACAGCGCCGCTGTCGCTGGCCCAGCGCGGTCTGTGGATCGCCTGGCAGCGCGAGCCCGACAGCCCGGCCTACAACCTGGCGGGCGTAATGCGCCTGGGTGGCCCGCTGAACGTCCAGGCGCTGGAGCAGGCCTGCAACGATCTGCGTGCCCGGCACGAAGCGCTGCGCACTTCGTTCGCCCAGGATGCCGAGGGCGAGCCGCAGCAGTGCATTCATCCGCATCACTTCCAAGCCCTGGTGTGCCTGGAACTGGACGAAGCCGGCTCGCAGCAGCGGGCTCGGGTATTGACCCAAGAGCCTTTCGATCTGATGGGCGGCCCGGCGCTGCGTCTGGAACTGCATCGCCTGGATGCGCAGCAGCATCGTCTGGTGATTGTGCTGCATCACATTCTGGCCGACGGCTGGTCCATCGGCCTGATCATCGAAGACCTGGCTGCCGCGTATGCCGCGCGTTGCCAAGGGCAAGCCCCGCAATGGCCGGCGCTGGCCGTGCAGTACGCCGATTACGCCGGCTGGCAGCGGCGCTGGCTGGAGGCGGGCGAACAGGCGCGCCAGCTCGACTACTGGCGCCAGCAACTGAGCGATGACCACACGCCCCTGGCGCTGCCGCTGGACCGTCCACGCAGTGCACAGCGCGATGCCCGCGGTGCCAGCGTCCGGGTGCAGGTGGCCGCCGACACCAGCGCGCGCTTGCGCAGCCTGGCCAAGGCGCAGGGGGCAACCACGTTCATGGCCATGCTGGCCGTGCTCAAGCTGCTGCTGGCGCGCCAGAGCGGCGCCGACCGCGTGCGCATCGGCTCGCCGTTGGCCAACCGCACCCGCGCCGAAACCCAGCGCGTGGTGGGCTACTTCACCACCCTGAGCGTGTTGAGCACCGCCGTCGATGAGCGGCAGAGCTTCAGCGCGCTGCTGGATCGAGTGCGCAGCACCCTCTTCGACGCCCAGGAACATGCGCAGCTGCCGTTCGACCAACTGGTGCAGGCGCTGGCACCGCCGCGCGAGGCCGGCACCCATCCGCTGTTTCAGGTCAAGTGCACCGAGCAACCGGCCAGCCGTCCGCAGCGTTTTGCCGAGCTGTCCATGAGCCTGGAAGGGCTGACCGCAGGGGAGGTGCATTTCGACTTGAGCGTCGACTTCACCGACCGCGCCGAAGGCATCGAGGTGTCGATCGCCTATGCATGCGACCTGTTCGACGCCGTGCGCATCGAGCGCTTCGCCGCTCAGTTGTTGTCATTGACCGAAGCGGTTAGCCATGAGCCCGAACGGCGGCTGCTCGAACTGGCCGTTGAGCACGAGAGCGACGAGGGCGAACCGGCGGTCGAGGCCCAGGACGTAGTGAGCCTGTGGCAGCACCAGTACCGGCTCGACCCGGATGCCGTCGCCTTGACCGGCGCCGGCATGAGTTTCAGCCGTGCACAGGTCGAACGCGCAGCCGACGCCTTGGGCCAGCGCTTGCTCGCCCAGGGCGTCGGGCCCGGCGCGCGGGTGGCGCTGCTGAGCGCGCGCACGCCGGCCATGGTCGTCGGTATCCTCGCGGTGCTCAAGTGTGGTGCTGCCTATGTGCCGGTCGATCCGCGCTGGCCGACAGAACGGCAGGCGGCGGTATTGGCCGACAGCGGGGTCTGTCTGGTGCTGGGCGCCGATCCCCAGGTGCCGGACCTTGCGTGGCTGGCCCTCGATCTGGACCTGGACGCGCCGCCATCGCCGCTGCCTTGGCCGCGTACGGTGCCCGAGCTGCCGGCGTACCTGATCTATACCTCCGGCTCCAGTGGCACGCCCAAGGCCGTCGTCGCCACCCGTGCCAACCTGGCCGCCTATGTCGCGGGCGTCGGCCAGCGCCTGCAGTTGCCCGCGCAGAGCCGCTTCGCCATGGTGTCGACGGTGGCCGCCGACCTTGGCCACACGGTGCTGTTTCTCGCCCTCAGCCAGGGCGGTGCGTTGCACCTGGCCGACGAAGAGCAGGCCTTCGACCCCGATGCCTTTGCCCAATGGCAGAGCGAGCAGGGCAGCGACGTGCTGAAGATCACCCCCAGTCATTTGCAGGCCCTGCTCAATGCCCGCGATCCGCTGCATGTGTTGCCGCGGCACACCTTGATCCTGGGTGGCGAAGCGACGTCCTGGGCGCTGCTCGACGAGATTCGCCGGCTTGCTCCACAGCTGCGCGTGTTCAACCACTACGGCCCCACCGAAACCACGGTCGGTGCCCTGTGCCAGAACGCCGCCGATGCCGATCGCCTGCGCGCGCGAACCTTGCCCATCGGCACGCCACTGCCCGGCGTACAGGCGCGTGTGCTGGATGCCTACCTCAACCCGGTAGCCGACGGCGTGGTCGGTGAGTTGTACCTGGGTGGCGTTGGCGTGACCCAAGGGTACTCGGAGCGTGCGGAGTTGACCGCAGAGCGGTATGTGCCCGACCCCTATGGCGCGCCCGGTGCGCGGTTGTACCGCAGCGGTGATCGCGTCCGGCGCCTGCCCGATGGCAGCCTGGAGTACCTGGGGCGCAGCGACGATCAGGTAAAGATTCGCGGTTATCGCGTCGAGCCGGGGGAGGTCGCCACGGCCATTCTCCGCTTGGCCGGCGTCGGTGAGGCGGCGGTGATCGCGGTCGCTGGCGAAGACGGCGCTCACCAGCTGCACGCCTATGTGGTGCTGGCGGCTGAGACCGACGTAGCCACGTTGCGCCAGTCCCTTGCAAGCCAGGTGCCGGACGCGCTGCTGCCGTCTCACTGGACCGTGCTGGACAGTCTGCCGCTCACCGCCAATGGCAAACTCGATCGGCGGGCCTTGCCCACAGTGGAGGCGGCGCTGCCAACCCGCCAAGGCCCGCAAGGGCCGACCGAGCAGGCCCTCGCGCAGCTGTGGTGCGACCTGCTGGGACGCAGCGACATTCCACGCAGCGCATCGTTTACCGAACTGGGCGGCGACTCGCTGCTCAGCCTCAAGCTGCTCGCGCGCATCCGCAAACAAGGGCTGCAAGGCGAGCGCAAGCTGACCCTGGCGGACGTGCTCAATGCCTCCAGCCTCGCTGCCTTGGCGGAGCGCCTGACACCACCGCCGGTGGCCGAGCCCGAGGTGGTGTTTCTGGCCCGTTCTGGCCACGGCGTGCCGCTGTTCTGTCTGCCCGGGCTGATCGTCAACAGCAGCGAGTTCAAGCCATTGGTGGCGGCACTGGGCGAGGATCGGCCGGTGTATGGTTTCGTCAGCCATGTCTACACCGAGCAGCGCTGGCGTGGCTACGACGTGCTGGCGCTGGCCAGCGAATATGCCGAGTACATCGTCCGTACCGTCAAGGGGGGCCGCTGCGCCTTGCTCGGCTGGTCATCCGGAGGCGAACTGGCGCTGGAAACCGCACGCTTGCTGCAAGGGCGCGCCCAGGTCGAGTTCCTCGGCCTGGTGGACGTGTTCGAGTCGGTGCCCTTTCATCCACGCCAGCCACTGGACGCTGGCACCCGGGATCGCGCGCAACCGCTGCTGGAGCACTGGCTGGCGCGCTCGGCCATGGCGACGCAATGGCGCGGGTTGTTCGCGCTGATGGACGCGCGCGAACGCGATGCGTTGACCGAGTACGTACTGGCCCACGACGGCCAATTGCCCTGCGACGGACCGGACCTGTTGTCCCGCGAATTCGAGCAGTGGGCATTGCTCGACAAGCGCTTGAAAGCCGCGCGCCATGTGCTCGAACCCCTGGCCATAGCGGCGCACGTCTGGCAGGCCGAGGACTCCCTGACCCGTAGCGAGCGCCTGCGCGACTGGAACGGGTTGGTCGAGGTGGTCGAGCAGCACTGTGTAGCGGGTGCGCATCACCTGGACATCGTCCGTCACCCCGGCTTCATGGCCGAGCTGGCGCAGGCCCTGAAGGCCCTCGAAAGCGGTAGGCGACCAGAGGTGGCTAAATTCGCCGAGGCCACGAGCGTCTTCTAGGAACACGTCAACCGAAGGCCGCAGGCAACCCGGCGGCCCTCGCTCCCTCACCCTCTTCTGGAAGGAATCGGTCACATGACGCAGCACCTCACCCCGACGGCTCCCCACGACCTCATCGGCATCGGCTTCGGCCCGTCCAATCTGGCCCTGGCCATCGCCTTGCAAGAGCGCGCGGAGCAGGGCGGGCGGCCGTTCGACGCGCTGTTTTTGGAGCGTCAGCCCGACTACAGCTGGCACGGCAACACCCTGGTCGCCCAGAGCGAACTGCAGATTTCCTTTCTCAAGGACCTCGTGACCCTGCGCAACCCCTCCAGCCGCTTCTCGTTCGTCAACTACCTCAAGGCCCACGGTCGCCTGGTGGATTTCATCAACCTGGGCACCTTTTACCCCTGCCGCATGGAGTACAACGACTACCTGCGCTGGGTCGCTCAGCAGTTCGCCGAGCAGAGCCGCTATGGCGAGCAGGTGCTGCGTGTCGAGCCGATCGTGGAAGGGGATGGCCGGGTGCAGCGCCTGAACGTGGTCAGCCAGCACCAGGGCCGCGAAGTCCAGCGCCAGACCCGCTCGGTAATCGTCAGCACCGGCGGCACGCCGAAGATCCCCCAGGCGTTCGCCTCGTTCAAGGACGACCCACGGGTGTTCCACCATGCCCGTTACCTGTCGGCCATGGCCACCCAACCCTGCAGCCGTGGCGAGCCGATGCGCATTGCGGTGGTGGGCGCAGGGCAGAGCGCCGCCGAGGCGTTCATCGACCTCAACGACAGCTACCCCAACGTTCAGGTCGACATGATTCTGCGCGCGGCCGTGCTCAAGCCGGCGGACGACAGCCCGTTCGTCAATGAAATCTTCGGCCCGGACTATACCGACCTGGTGTTCAATCAGCCCGAAACAGAGCGTGAGCGTTTGATCCGCGAGTATCACAACACCAATTACTCGGTGGTGGACCTGGACCTGATCGAACGCATCTACGCCATGCTCTATCGCCAGAAAGTCTCCGGCGTCGAGCGCCATGGTTTCCTCTGCCGACGCATGATCGAAAGCGCCACTGACGTCGATGGCCGCGTGCAACTGCAACTGCGCGACCTGGCCACCGGCAGCACCGAAGCGCGGCGTTACGATGCGGTGATTCTGGCCACCGGTTACGAGCGTCGTTCCCATCGCGAACTGCTCGCTCCACTGAAGGACTATCTGGACGACTTCCGGGTCGACCGCGACTACCAGTTGATCGCCCGCCCGGAGCTTGAAACGCCGGTCTTCATCCAGGGCTTCAGCCAGCATTCCCACGGCCTGAGCGACACGCTGCTGTCGGTGCTTCCGGCCCGCTCCGGGGAGATCGCCGCTGCCCTGGAGCAGCGCCTGGAGGGCGTCGGCCAGGCCCGCCCGAACGCCGCACGCCGCGCGGTCGGGCGAAGCCTCTCGGCGTGATGGCTGAACAGGAGCGGCGGATCGGATATGCTGGGTGAATGATGCTGTTTCTCATTCACTTGCTCACATGACCACAGGTGCCAAGGGCTGATGATAGACGTGCTTGCGCCGCTGTTTCGCGGCGATTTCGAAGCCTACCGGGATGTGTTGGTGCTGGCCGACGATCCGCGGCCAGCCACGGTGTACGACGAGCTGCTGGCGCCCGATGCCTTCGCCGAGCTTCAGCGGCGATTCGGTCAGCGCTACAGCGGAGATGATCGCCGTGCCTGGGTGTCGTTGTGGGCCAAGCACTACATCGTCAAGCTGTTGCCGCCGGTGATGGGCGCCACGTTGCTGTTGCGCTGGCGCCTGCCGCTGGGTTTGGCCGACACGGCCTTGTTGCTGGACGACGGCGCGCTGCCGCAAGGCTTTCGTCTGAGCGACAAAGGCACGCCGTTCGCCGCCGATGTGAACGAGCCGTTCGAGCTGTTCGCAGGCCTGCTCGACGATCACCTGCAGCCGTTGTTCCAGGCCCTCGCCAGCCAGACTAAGCTCTCGCCCAAGGTGCTGTGGAGCAACGCCGGCAACTACTTCGAAAACCTGCTCAACCTGATGGCCAAGGCCGGCATGCCCGCCGAACGGCTTGCGCCAGGCCGCGCTCTGCTGGAAACCAAGACACGCCCCGATGGCACCCGCAACCCGCTGTTCCAGCCGGTGCGCTACCTGCCCATCGACGACGCCAGCGGCCAACCCACCTTGCGCCGCGAGCGCAAGGTCTGCTGTGTGCGTTATCTCTTGCCCGAGCTCAAGCTGTGCGGCAATTGCCCGCTGAAGGTGAATCCCGTCAGGGTACCGGCCTGATTCAGTCCGGCAGTCGCGCTCAGTAGTGGAAGCTGATCGCCGAGCCATCGCCCGGATGCGCCATGACCCCCATGCGGATGCCGTAGATCGACTCCAGCACTTCAGCGTTCATCAGCTCAGCCGGTGGCCCCTGAACGAGTAGCCGCCCGCTGTGCAACGCCACCAGGTGATCGCAGTAACGCGCGGCCATGTTGATCTCGTGCAGCACCACGACCACGCCCAGGTCCAGCTTGTGGCTCAGTTCACGGATCAGGCCCAGCACTTCGATCTGATGAGCGATGTCCAGCGCCGAGGTCGGTTCATCGAGCAACAGGTAGCGGCTGTTCTGCGCCAGCAGCATGGCCAGCCAGACCCGCTGGCGTTCGCCGCCGGAGAGGTTGTCCACCAGGCGCTCGGCATAGGCGCGGGTGTGGGTCAGCTCCAAGGCCTGTTCGACCTGAGCATGGTCCTCTTCGCTCATGCGTCCCAGCGCGCCATGCCACGGATAGCGGCCAAAGCGCACCAGTTCACGGACGCTCAGGCCGTCGGCGGCGGGCAGTTGTTGAGGCAGATACGCCACCTGCCGGGCGAACTCGCGGTTTTTCCAGTCTGCCAGGGGTACGCCATCGAGCTTCACCGTGCCCTGGCTGGCGGCTTGCTGGCGGGCCAGCAGCTTGATCAGGGTCGATTTGCCCGAGCCGTTGTGCCCGATCAGACCGATGATCTGGCCGTGGGGCAGGGTCAGGTCGAGGGGGTGCAGGAGGGTGCACTCGGGAATGCAGAAGGACGCGGCCTGCAACTCGAACATGGAAGGGTCCTGAAAAGAAAGACGCTAATCTAAACGAGATAAGAACCATTATCAAAGGGTGGGGGTTGAATTGGTTGCCTTCCTGACCGGCTCCGAGCTGCAGCGAAATGAGCCTGGGTGAAGACCAGAAAGCGATGCTCAAGGCGCCGTGGCCGATGGTTTTCATCTGCTTGATCACGGCGAGCTTGACCGGCGGGCCTCCATTGCCTGACGCCGATCCGACTAGGTTTTATAGGGGGATCTCGCGCTCTCATAAATAATCGTATGGTCACATTTCAGATCTTAATCGCAAAAGGCCATCGCTCGATTGACGCTCCAGCGACCTGTCGTGATTAATAGCTTCGACGCTATTTCACCCAGAGGTCGCTGCCATGTTCGGAACGTTTCCCCGCAAAAAACTAGCGCTCAGCGCCCTGACCGGCCTGGCGCTGCTTATCGGCGCGAACGGCGCGATGGCGGCGCAGACCTTGCGTCTGGCCCATGCCTCGAGCTCTGAAAGCCTGATCAACCAGGCCATGGTGCGTTTCGCTGCGCAGGTCAGTGAACAGACCAAAGGCGAGCTGAAAGTACAGCTCTATCCGGACGGCCAGTTGGGTGACGAGGCCCCGATCGTCGATTCGGTCGGCGCTGGAGCAATCGATATCGGCCTGGGCGGTTCGACCGACGGCATCGACCCGCGCCTGAATGCCCTGTCGCTGCCTTTCCTGTTCAAGGACGCCGCTGCGGTCCATGCTTATCTGGATAGCCCGGCCGGCAAGAAATTCCTGACCATGGGCCAGGACCATGGCTTTGTGATGCTCTCGGCCCTGGACTCGGGTTTTCGCCAGTTCGCCAACAGCAAGCACCCGATCTTCAAGCCTGCTGACCTCAACGGTCTGAAGATCCGCACTCCGCCCAACCCGGTCATTCTGGCGACCATCAAACAGCTTGGCGCCCTGGGCCAGTCGATCCCGTTCGGCGAGGTCTACACCTCGTTGCAATCGGGCGTGGTGGACGGGGTCGAGCCTGAACTGCGGGATTTCTACGACCAGAAGTGGTTCGAAGTGGCCAAGAACGTCTCGGTGTCCAACTACGTGTGGTCTGCCAACTTCTGGTTCATCAACAAAGACCGTTACGAAGGCCTGGACGACAGCGAACGTGCCGCGCTGGACAAAGCCGTCGTTGACGCCACCGCCTGGTATCGCTCCCAGCTCGAAGCGGTCTACGCGAAGATCAAGACCGAAATGGAAGCCAAGGGCGTGAAGTTCAACGAGGTCGAAACGGGCCCGTTCCGCGAGCTGGCCGGCCCGGTCTACGCCCAGTTCGGCAAGGTCTGGGGTGAAGACTTCGTCAATCAGTTGCGTCGCGACGCCCAGGGCCAGTAACCATGTCTATTTCCCAACACCCGGACCTTCCGCCCAAGGGCTGGCCGGAGCGTACGTTGGCAGTGGCCGGGGCGGTCATGTTCACCGTGACCTTCCTGGCCATCCTGGCAGGAGTGTTCTCGCGCTATTTCAACCTGCATGGGTTCGAATGGTCATTCGAGATCGCCACCCTCGGCTTCATCTGGGTGACCTTCATCGGCACCGTGATTGCCGAGATCCGCCATGAAAACGTGCGCTTCCAAGGCCTGGTCAACCTGTTGCCAGCCCCTGTGCAGCGAGGCCTGGACGCCTTCGCCAGCCTCGCTTTGCTGAGCATCAGCGGCTGGTTGCTGTACAGCGGCAGTGCGTTCATCGCGCGCACCGGTTGGGCGCCGACGCCGGTGCTGCGCTGGCCGGCGGGCCTGAGCTCGGCAGCGCTGGTCAGTGCCGCCGCCATGCTTGCCGTCCTGGCGCTGATCCGCCTGATCCGCCTGACTCGTAGCGGAGTTCGCCCATGACCGTCCTGATCTTGTTCCTGGCATTCGTGTGCCTGTTGCTCGCCGGTCTACCGGTGGTGTGGGCCATGGCGGGTGGCACCATTGCCGCCTTGCTGTTCGGCGATCTGCACCTGCCATTGGCCTGGCTCGCCCAGCAAACCCTGCGCGGCGCCGACTCGTCCACCCTCGCTTCAATTCCATTGTTCCTGCTGGCGGGTGAGTTGATGAACCGCGGCGGACTCACCCTGCGCATCATGCGTGTTGCCGAACATTGCTTCGGTCGCCTGCGCGGCGGTCTGGGCCTGGTCAACGTTGCCACCGCCTTTGTCTATGGCGGCCTGACAGGCTCGGCCACCGCTGACACGGGCACCGTGGCCAAGGTGATGATCCCGGTGATGGAGGAGCGGGGCTATCCGCGGGCCTTCGCTGCCGCGGTGACCGCTGCGTCGGGCACCCTGGGCATCATCGTTCCACCCAGCGTGATTCTGATCATGTTCGGTGTGCTGACCAACACCTCCATCGGCGGCCTGTTCATGGCTGGGGTCATCCCGGGCGTCATGCTGGCGGCGGTGTTCATGGTGACGGCGTATGTGGTCGGCGTACGCGAGCACTTTCCCAAGGTCGAGGGCAAGATGGACTGGGCCGAACTGCGGCGAGACCTGCTGGGGGCCTTGCCGGCGTTGCTGATGCCGATCATGGTGCTGGGCTCGATCGTGACCGGCTTTGCCACGGCTACCGAGGCTGCCTCATTGTCGGTGCTTTACGCGCTGGCGGTGGGCACCGTGATCTACCGACAGTTGGGCTGGCGTGATCTGTTCCCTGCTGTGACCGAAGCGGTGACGATTACCGGCTCGGTGATGATCATCATGGCCGTGGCCATGCCGTTCGGCTGGATACTGACCTTCGAACTGGTACCGCACACCGTGGCGTCGTGGATCGTCGATATGCACACTGGGCCGTTGATGACCATTCTGCTGGTGATTCTGGTGCTCAAGGTGGTGGGCTTCTGGCTCGATCTGGGCCCTGCAATGATCATCCTCGCGCCGATCCTGGTCCCCGTGGCGAAGGCCGCCGGTTTCGAGCCCTACCAGATCGGCCTGATCTTCACCATGACGCTGGGCTGGGGACTGTTCACACCGCCCATCGGCACCAATATCTTCGTGGTGTGCAACGTCGGTCGCATCGAAATCGGTGCCGTATCGCGCCGGCTGATTCCGTTCTGGATCGCCACCGCATTCGCCATCGCCCTACTGGTCTTCTTCCCTGGCCTGACCCAGTGGCTGCCACGTGTCATGGGCTACTGAGCCCCCTCATTGTGTAGAGAATTGCAGATGAAACATTTGATCGGTGGAATTTCCAGCGGCGGCCGCGCTTTGCCTGAAATCGATGGCCAGGCCTTCGGTGTCGGCCGCAGTGACGGGCCTTGGCTGTGGGATGAGCAGGGCGTGCGCTATGTCGATACCGCCATGGGCTTTGGCGCGACGATGCTAGGCCATGCCCAGGCCCAGGTCGTCGCGGCCAGCAGCGCCGCCCTGCGCAATGGCCCGATGCCCTCGTTCGCGCATGCCGACGAAGAGAGTGCCGCCGCGGCGCTGGCCCGCTTCACTGGTGAGCTCAGCCAAGTGATCTTCGTCAACACCGGCAGTGAAGCGGTGCACTTGGCTTGCCGAACCGCTCGGGTAGCCACCGGCCGCACCCGCATTGCCAAGTTCGCCGCGGGTTACGACGGCTGGTACGACGCGGTGGCCTTTGGCAACGCCGGGCAACCGGCGGCGCTGATGGCGGGTAACGAGCGCCCTGAACAGGACGGCATGCTGCTGTTGCGCTATAACGATTTCGCAGATGCCGAGCAGTTGTTCCGCGATTGCGGCGACATCGCCGCCGTGGTGGTGGAGCCGGTGTTGGCCAATGCCGGCTGCATTGTGCCGGCGCCAGGCTATCTGAAGCATCTCAGCGACCTGGCCCACGCCAACGGCGCGTTGGTGATCCTCGACGAAGTCTTGATGGGGCTGCGCCTGCATCCTGGTCTGAGCGGTACCCTGCTGGGCGCCGAAGCGGACCTGGCCACCGTCGGCAAAGCCATCGGCAGCGGAGTGCCGGTGGCCGCCCTGGTGGGCAAGCCGCAGTACATGGAGTTGTTCGAGCAGGGCAAGATCATCCGTGCGGGGACTTACAGCGGCGCGCCGCCGGCGTGCGCAGCGGTACTGGCCACGTTGAAACAGTTGGCGAGCGCTAACTACCCGGCTCTGCTTACGCGTGGTGACAAGCTGCGCGCCGATCTGGTGGCTGCGTTCGCGCAGAAGGGGATAGCGGTCAGCACCACCGGCTACGGCTCGGTGTTCACCTTGTGGCGTTCTGCAACACCACCGCTCACCTACGCCGAAGCCGTGCAGGTGGCTGACAGCGACTGGACCCTCGCCCTGCACAAGGCCTTGCGTCGCCAGGGAGTGATGACCATGCCGTTCGCCTTTGGCCGGGTCTACCTGACTTTCGCCCACGACGACGAGGCCCTGCAGATGCTGCTCGACGGCTACAAGGCCGCAATCGCCTTGCTCTGAGGCGCACTCGCCGCCCGGAATCGGTCAAGGACGAAGTGGGCCAGGCGGCGAGTGTTGAGCAAGGCATGCTCGGGCATCAGCAACGCCAGTTCGATGCTCGGCAGTTCCGGAAACTGCTCGCCGCGCAGAATTCGCCAGCCCGGCGGCACCACGGACGCCGGCAGCACCGTGACCGCCGTACCCAAACGCACAGCATGCATCACGCCAGGTAGATGCGATGAGGAACTGACCACCCGCCACGGCGTACCGAGGCGGTCCAGTGCTTCGATGATCTGCGGCCTTGCCCGGCAACTGTCGGTGAACAACGACAACGGCAGGGTGCGTTGCTGTTCGGGAAAGTGTTCTGGCGATGCGCACCACAGCATCGGTTCGCAGCGCAGCAGCTCGCCCTGCAGCTTGCCATTGGCACGGGTGATGATGGCGATATCGATGCTGCCTTCGGCAATCATCGCTTCCAGACGCGAGGAAAAATCACAGATGATTTCCACCTGAAGATGAGGATGACGCTGCGTGAACGCCTGCATCAGTTCACAGCCCAGGGTCTCCAGGTAATCATCCGGCATGCCGATGCGGATGCGTGTGGCTTCCTGGCCACATTCGAGGGCCGTGAGTGCCTCATCTTCGAGCATCTGAATACGCCGCGCATAGCCGATCAGGCGTTCGCCGTGTTCGGTCAGGGTCACTCCGCGACGTGAGCGCTCCAGTAATTTGCGGCCGACCCTGGCCTCCAGCCGACCGAGCATCAGGCTCACGGCCGCTTGTGTCTTGCCGATCCGCTCACCGGCGGCGGTGAAACCGCCGTAATCAATGACCGCAACGAAGGCGGCAAGACAGTCTGTGTCGAGATGGCGCATGGGGCAGGGTCCCTCGGTGAAAAGACAGCGGGCTGACGTGATCATGCACGTTTCATTCCCACACCTTCATCGCTCGTCTCATCGCAGTGGTCAGGTCGCGTTCAGCTCTGCTTCCTGCCTGTCCAGACATCCCCGCTCGTGCTCACGCCTCAGGCCTCGGTGGGTTTCAGCATCACAGTGTTACCTTTCATGACAGGCTATCGCCTCGGTAACGTTGATTCAGGTTGCCATCAAGCCGCGCTCGGTAAAACCGGCGTCATGGGAGCCAGGAGAAGTCCGCTACCTGAGGAACAGAGGGCGATCGCTGTCTAAGCTTATGTTTATTCAGTATTAATTGGATCTGGAACGGTCGATTACACTCACCGCCCGCACGTCATACGCAGGCGCTTTCCGATGTTCGCTTTGTCCATTTCCAACGGTTTGAAGGTCGGACGATGACTTTCGACTACGCGTTTGCGCTGTCCACGCTTCCCGCCTTCGTGCAGGCAGTTGGGGTCACCCTGCAGGTCGGTTTGATAGCCATCCTGAGTTCACTCGCCGTTGCGGTGCTCAATGCGGCCATCGCCACGTTCAAGGTTCCGCTGCTGCATCGGCTGGTGCCGCTGTACGTCGAACTCGCCCGCAACACGCCGCTGTTGATCCAGCTGTTCTTCATCTATTTCGCCTTGCCCGCTCTGGGCGTACGGATTTCCGGTTTCGCGGCGGCCGTCATTGCCATGACGTTCATGGGGGGTGCGTACCTGACCGAGATCCTGCGTGCCGGTATCGAAGCGGTGCCCAAGGCACAAATCGAGTCGGGGCTGTCCATCGGTCTGTCGCGCTGGCAGCTGCTGCGCCACGTGATCCTGCCCCAGGCAGGCATTCTCAGCCTGCCTGCGCTGTTCGCCAACTTCGTGTTCCTGCTCAAGGAAACCACGGTGGTGTCAGCCGTTGCCGTGCCGGAAATTCTCTACACCACCAAGAGCTACATCGCCCTGTATTACAAGACCTACGAGATGCTGGCGGTGATGACGGGCCTATGTGTGTTGTTGTTCTTGCCGGTGTCGTTGCTGCTGGGTCTGCTGGAAAGGAGGCTCCAACATGGCCAGTTCGGGTCTTGAGTTGCTCTGGGTATCGGCACCGCAACTGCTCACCGGGGCCGGTCGCACCTTGGGTATTTCCGCATTGGCGATCCTGTTCAGCAGTATCGGCGGCCTGCTCTATGGCGTGCTGCGCAGCCTCGGCAAACGCTGGTTGGACGTGCCGCTGAGGGTCTACCTGGAGCTGTTTCGCGCCATTCCGGTACTGGTCTGGTTGTACCTGTTCTTCTTCGGCCTGCCGATCTTCTTCGGCGTCAGCCTGCCTGCGTTCTGGTGCGCGGTGCTGGTGCTGTCGCTGTGGGGCGCCAGCGAGATTGGCGAGGTCGTGCGCGGTGCGCTGCGCTCCATACCCCGCGGGCAGCGCGAAGCGGGCCTGGCCATCGGCCTGGACCTGGGCCAGTTGTACGGCCGGGTATTGCTGCCCCAGGCGCTCAAGCGCCTTACCCCGCCGGTCATCAACGTTTGCACTCGTTTGCTCAAGACCAGCTCGCTGGCGGTACTGATCGGCGTTGTCGACATCACCAAGGTCGGCCAGCAGATCATCGAGCGCACCTACGAATCGGTGCTGATCTACGGGTTTCTGTTCGTCTTCTTTTTTATCGTCTGCTATCCGCTGTCGGCCGCCTCCCGCGTGCTCGAACGGCGCTGGAATCACGCATGAGCGCATTGATCGAACTCGCAAGCTTCAGCAAGAAATTCGCCGACACACCAGTGTTGACCGACATCGATCTGCGCGTGAGCGAAGGCGAAGTGGTGGTGATCCTTGGCCCCAGCGGTTGTGGCAAGAGTACCTTGCTGCGCTGCCTGAACGGCCTGGAGCTGGGTCACAGCGGCACCTTCACTTTCGATGGCCAGCGACTGCCCGCCAATGCCGACTGGCGCCGGGTGCGTCAGCAGATCGGCATGGTGTTCCAGAGCTATCACCTGTTTCCGCACATGACCGTGTTGCAGAACGTGCTGCTGGGGCCGCTGCAGGTACAGAAGCGCGATGCCCAGGAGGCGCGGCAGCAGGCCGAGGCGCTGCTGGCTCGGGTTGGCCTGGCCGAGCGCGCCAACGCCTACCCCCGCGAGCTCTCGGGCGGCCAGCAGCAGCGGATCGCCATCGTACGGGCGCTGTGCATGAACCCCAAGGTCATGCTGTTCGACGAAGTCACCGCTGCGCTGGATCCGGAAATGGTCAAGGAAGTCCTGGAGGTGATCCTCGATCTGGCGCAGGGCGGCATGACCATGCTCATCGTCACCCACGAAATGGCCTTCGCCCGGGCGGTGGCCGACCGCATTCTGTTCATGGACCGCGGCCGCATCGCGGAACAGAACGATCCCGAAACCTTCTTCAGCGCCCCGCAGACCGCACGCGCGCAGCAGTTCCTGGAAAGGTTTTCCTACGTAGAAAACATGCCGAAAAGGAAAGCATCGTGAACTTCAAATCTGCCCTGGTTCTACCCGTACTCGCCCTTGGACTGCTGGCCGGTTGCGACAAACCGGCCGAGCCCAAGGCCGCCACCCCGGCCGCGACGGCGAAGCCTGCCACCAGCTACCTGGAAACCATCAAGGCCCGCGACAAACTGATCGTCGGGGTATTCAGCGACAAGCCGCCCTTTGGTTTCGTCAACGAGCAAGGCGAATACGTCGGGTTCGACACCGACCTGGGCAAGCGCTTCGCCAAGGACCTGCTGGGTGACGAGAAGAAAATCGAGTTCGTCAGCGTCGAGCCGGCCAGCCGCATACCGTTTCTGCAAAGCGACAAGGTCGACCTGATCCTGGCCAACATGACCGTGACCCCCGAGCGCAGCCAAGTGGTGGACTTCACCAACCCCAACCTGCGGGTGGCCGTGCAGGCGCTGGTGGCCGATGCCAGCAGCGTCCAGAAGCTCGATGACCTGGCCGGCAAGACCACCATCGTCACCACCGGCACCACGGCCGATCTGTGGTTGACCAAGAACCACCCGGACTGGAAGTTGCTGAAGTTCGAAAAGAACTCCGAATCACTGCAGGCCCTGGCCAGCGGCCGCGGCGATGCCTACGCCCAGGACAATCTGGTGCTGTTCAACTGGGCCAAGCAGAACCCCGGTTATCGCGTGCTTGCCGAGAAGCTGGGTGATGAAGCGCCTATCGCGCCGGCCGTGAAGAAGGGCAACACCGAGTTGCGCGATTGGGTGAACGAGGAGTTGGCAAAGCTTGGCGAAGAGAAAGCCCTGCTCAAGCTTTATGACCAGTACGTGCGCAAGGACTTGCCAGCGGACACCGATCCCAATCTGGTCATCGTTGAAGGGGGTCATTGGAAGCCTTGAGGGCAGCCAATCGAACCGATCAGTTCTGCCCCAGCTTGAGATGGAAGTTCTTCATGAAGTTCCACGAGTAGGAGGGCGGGGGAGAGTAACAGCCTGGTTGATTGGCAGGGGTGGCATCGCAGCGTACGGTGTAGCCCTTGCTACCGATCTCACGCCCGCCTTCGCCTGTGCCTCTGTCGCTGTAGGAGGCGCAGCCGGTTAGCAGGCCCAAGATCAATATCGCAGCCAATTCTTTCATTGCAGACTCCTTTCCATTGAGCGCGCAGCTTAGCCTTTGTCTGCTCCAAAAGGCTACTTGGTGTTGGCCTGGCGCACGGGTGCGCTCAGTCCTCGTTGCGCAGCCCCAGCAAATGCTTCATCTCCTCGCCCCGCAACGGCGGGCTGAGCAGGTAACCCTGGACGAACGGGCAACCCAGCGATTGCAGGCGGTCCAATTGGTCCTGGGTTTCCACGCCCTCGGCGACGATGTCGACGCCCAGCGCGCTGCCCAGTGACAGGATGCTGGTGACGATGGCGATGGTGCGGCGGTGGGTCATCATGCGCGTGACGAACGAACGGTCGATCTTGATCGAATCGATCGGGTAGCGGTCGATGTAGCCCAGCGAGCTGTAGCCGGTGCCGAAGTCGTCCAGTGCGATGTGCACGCCCAGCTTGCGCAAGTCGGCCAGGGCAATGGCCACGGTTTCCGGTTCGTTGAGAAACACCGATTCGGTGATTTCGATCTGCAGATCGCGTGGGCTCAGCGACGTGCTTTCCAGTATCTGCGCGACCTTCGCCACGAATCCCACATGATTGAGTTCGGCGCCCGAGACGTTGACGTTCAGTCGCAACCCCGCAGCGGGGCTGGCGTCCCAGCGCTTGATCTCGGCACAGGCGGTCTGCATGACCCAGCGGCCCATCTCGTGGATGATGCCGATGTCTTCCGCAACAGCGATGAACACGTCGGGCGGTACGTTGCCGAGCACCGGGTGCTGCCAGCGAACCAGTGCTTCGACGCCGGCGATGCGGCGCGAGCCGGCGTGGAAAATGGGCTGGTAGACCAGGTAGAACTCTTCGCGCGCCAGGGCGTGCTTCAGCGCATTGCGCATCAACAGCAGGTCCACCGCCGCTTGGCGCATGGACAGGTCGAACAGCGCCCATTTGCCCGGGCCTTGCTTCTTCGCGGCATACATGGCGACGTCGGCGTCGCGCACCAGATCTTCGGCACCCGTGTGCGCGGCGTCGAGGGTGACGATGCCGACACTGCACGAAGTGAAGATCGCCTGACCCTCGACTTCGACGGCGACGCCGAGTGCCTGGATAACGCGTTTTGCGGTCTCGATGGCCGCCTGCTTGGACGCCTGGCCGGTGTGAAGGATGGCAAACTCGTCGCCACCGATGCGCGCCAGGACAGCGTTGTCGGTGAGGCAGGATTGCAGTCGCTGCGCCACGATCTGCAACAGGATGTCGCCGGCGCGGTGGCCCATGCCGTCGTTGATGTATTTGAAGCGATCCAGGTCCAGGTACAGCACCGCCGCATCGCGCTCGGTCTGGGCCAGATTGAAGACCTCCTGGATCTGCGCCATGAAGTAGGCGCGGTTCTTCAGCCGGGTCAGGTCGTCGTGGAAGGCAGCATAGGTCAGCTCTTCTTCGATCCGCTCGCGCTCCACCAGGCGAGAACGCAACGCCACCTGTTCCTCACGGTCGATCTGCGCTTGTCTGAGGCCTTCTTCGGCTTCCTTGCGCTCGCTGATATCACGCTGCACCGACACCCAGTGGGTGAACCAGCCTTTTTCGTTGGCCACGGGCACGATGCTCAATTGCACCCAGAAACGGGTGCCATCGCGGCGCGTGTTGATCAGTTCGACCTCGACCGGTTGCCACCGGGTCAGCGCGCTCCGGATCTGATCCAGGGTGCTGCGATCGGTTTCTTCGCATTGCAGGATGCGTGGTGTCTTGCCGACGATCTCTTCCAGGCTGAACCCTGTGGTCGCCAGAAACGCCGGGTTGCAGTAGACGATACGCGGGCCGGGCAGGTCGATCGGCTCGGCTTCGGTGATCAGGATCGCATCCTTGGCATGCACGACCACCGACTCCAGCAGGCGCAGCCGCTCGATGACCCCGGTGGGGCCATTGCTGACCGCCGGGTGCGGAGCGGTGTGGTACAGAGCGACCGAGTGGGTCTTGAGCGCATAGATCTGCGCAGCGCTGAGCAGCTTGAACGGCGGTGTCAGCGCCAGCAGGACGATGCCGGCGAGGACATCGCTGCTGTCCTTCACAGCGATGCACACACGGTAGGTGTCTGCGAGCGGCCCGAGGAAATCCGGGACCGAATGGATGAAGGGCGAGCCGTCACCGATATCGACCACATCGCCGTAGGACATCAACATGCGCAGCCAGGACTCAGTGGCCGCATCGACCGGCACGTCCCGAGTCGTGCCGTAGGCGGCGGTCACCCGCCAGGCACCGGGCGGACCCTCGATGAGCAAGCCGCCGCAACACTGAGTGATCGCCGCTGCCGCCTGGACCAGACCTTTCAAAGCGGTGTTCGATGTAGCGTTTTCAGGAACAGCTGCAAACATATGAAGGATCCAAGCAAGGAGGGGAGCGGCGACCTCCTGTCACGACATGTCATTTTGACATCATGGTGATATTAGCACTACGCCTACCGGTCGGACCCCCTCTACGCATTTAAATTGCGCGACCGCCTTTTATTTCCCGGCAGGCGGGGACGGGCAGCGATCAACGGTCGTCTACCCGGCGCCAGCGGTTGTGCCTGCATGCTCCCTGGTTTGCTCAGAAATACTTCAACCAGCCGATGTCACGGCGGCGTTGCTTGAGTTGCGCGAACCAGCGAGTGGGAAAGTACAGTGCAAGGGCCAGTGCCACGGTCCATAGCCAGATCCCGCTCAGGCTGTCGAAGCCGTAGTACTTGCCCTGATTGAGGCCCCAGATCTGCACCGCGATCAGGTACATGGCTTTGAGCACCAGCAGGTGCAGCACATAGAAGAACATCGGCGCGCCGCCATAGCGTGACAGCACTTCGAGCACCGGGCGGCCTTCGAGGCGCTGGAACAAGGCTAGCAGCAGCAGCCCGGCGCCCATAGTGGGCATCAGGTACAGCAGTGACGGTGGGTACTTGGTCAGCGACATGAAACTCATGAAGGTGCGGACGTTGTCGTCCAGCACGCTCCATGGCTTCTCGCCGTAGCCGTTCAGGTAGCGGATGGCAATGAACCCCACGAGCAAACCCACACCCCAGTTCAGCAGCAGACGCAGGCGCCGTGCCGGGTCGGCGTCGCGACCGAACCAGGGGCCGGCGCAGTAGCCCAGTGCGATCAGCCCGATCCACGGCAGGATGGGGTAGGTCGTGCGCGCGCGGGTGAACTCGGTGATTTCCAGGAACGCGCGCTGGTGCAGGATCGACCAGATCTCGAAGAAGGGCGACTCTGCGGTCAGAACGATGCCGTCCAGCAGGTTGTGGCCGGCGACGATGACGACACCCACGATCGCCAGCGCAGTACGGGGCAGATGGATGAGCGCGGCCAGCGCGATCATGCTCAGGCCGATGGCCCAGATCACTTGCAGCCACAAGGTGGTGGGCACCAGAGTCGCGTTCCAGGCGAAGTTGACCAGCGTCAGTTCCAGAAAGACCAGAAACAGTCCGCGCTTGAGGAGGAATATCGAGACTTCCCGTGGGCTATGGGATTGTCCGTACAGCCAAGCCGAGAGGCCCGTAAGGAAAACGAACACCGGGGCGCAGACCATGCTGCTGATGCGAGTGAAGAACAGTTCGGGAGGTGTGTTGACCGGATCCATGGGATCGCTGACCTGAACATGCAGAAAAAACGTTTCGCGCACATGATCGACGAGCATGAACAGCATGACCAATCCACGTAGTGCATCGATCGCCAGCATGCGCGTGCGTGATACCGCTTGGGTCGAGGCCGTGGAAAGCGAACTGGGAAAGGATGGTGAAGGGGCAGCGTCGGCCATGGGCAGGCATCCAAAAATAAATCGGGATGCGAATGTTACGATATAACGTGAAAATTTGAAATTGCCGCTGTGCGAGCATTTCTCGTAGGAACGGTCACCGGCCGCAAAAAACGCCACTGTGTGTCATGGGAAACCGGTGAGGCCCTTCGCGGCCACGGACCGCTCCTACGCGGCACTCCTTGTAGGAGCGGTCATCGGCCGCGAACAGAGCGCCGCCGTGTGTCAGGCAGTCACCAATCAGGCACTCTCTTCCTGCTGCAGTCGCTTGATCAAGGCTTGAGCCGCAGCTTCGGAGGACGCAGGGTTCTGCCCTGTGATCAGGTGGCCGTCCTCGACCACATAGCTGCCCCAGTCCGGACCTTTGGAATACTCACCGCCATTGGCTTTGAGCATGTCTTCGACCAGGAAGGGCACCACATCCGTCAGCCCGACCGCGTCTTCTTCGGAGTTGGTGAAGCCTGTTACCTTCTTGCCTTTGACGATGGAATCGCCATCCGGCGACTTCACGTTCTTGAACACACCCGGTGCATGGCAGACGGCAGCGACCGGTTTGTTGGCGGCATAGAACGCTTCGATGATGGTTTTCGAATCCGTGTCTTCAGCCAGGTCCCACAGCGGACCGTGCCCACCGGGATAGAACACGGCATCGAAATCGTAGGGGTCGACTTCGCTCAGCGGAAAGGTGTCGGCGAGGGCAGATTTGGCCTGTGCATCGTCGGCGAAGCGGCGGGTGGCGTCGGTCTGCGCATCCGGCTCGTCGCTCTTGGGGTCCAGTGGTGGCTGGCCGCCCTTGGGCGACACCAGCGTCACATCGGCGCCGGCGTCGATGAAGGCATAGTAGGGGGCGGCGAATTCTTCCAGCCAGAAGCCGGTTTTCTTGCCGGTATCGCCCAACTGATCGTGGGACGTGAGAACCATCAAGATCTTCATGCACATTTCTCCTGCAGGTGTGGGGATGCAATGCACGGCATTGCCCGGTTCCGTGTTCAGAAAGCACAGTGTTCAGAAAGCACCTGCACGCAGACGTTCAAGACAATCTCCCGGTGCCTCTCGCGCCGAACCGAAGGAACGCTGGCGGATCACTCCAGTCAGTTGCTGCAGGGCCGAGCGCGCCCACCCGTCCGCTACCAAGAGGAGATGTCCCATGGCGACCGCATCCGTTCAATACCGCTTCAACGGTGAGCCGCGCAGCTGGACGCCACCGGCTCGGATCGAGCCAGGCCTCCACGCTGTGGTGATGCACCTGCTGCAATTGCACTTTGGCGACGGCGAAAACAGCCTGGTGATGCCCACCGCCGAGGACAGCGACGAGCAGGTTCTGGAGCAGGCGGCACGGATGGGGCTGACCGATATCCAGCTTGCCGGTGCTAACGCCAACTAGGCGCTGACCGCCCGGTACAGCGCGCGGATCAAGTCGGACTGAGTGATGATGCCCACCAGACGGCGCTCGCTGTCAATGATCGGAATGTGCCGATGGCCGTTCTCCGAAAACACCGGCACCAGCTCGGTCAGCAGCCGATCGGCGCTGGCGACGCGCACCGAGCGGGTCATGATCTGCCCGACGCTGCTGGTCGTCGGCCGATTGCGTCCGGGTCGCAGCAGGGCGCGCAGGTGCCAGGCCACGCCGTCGTGGGCGTCCAGGTCCAGTTGCCGCATGAAATCGGCCACGGTGACGATGCCTATCAGATGGCGCTGGCGGTCGATGACGGGCAGGGCCTTGATCTTGTGCTTGCGCATCAGTGCCCAGGCCTCGCGTAGCGGCATCTCCTGGCGTGCGGTGATCGGTTCCCGACTCATGACTTCGGCACAGCGCAGCTCGCCCATGTTGCGCTGGTAGGCCGAAGCTTCGGCCAGTTCGAGCAACGCCTGCAGGTCGTTGCGATCGACGTCGAGGACCTGGTTGTAGTGCACCAGCGCGGCGTCCAGGTCGGCTCGGCTGAATCTCCCTGTCGCCGACGGTTGGGGCGTGGCAGGCACATGAGGCCAGGGCCGACGCGTCAGGTTGTTGTACAGCAGGCCGGCGGCCACCAGCAGCAGCGAATCGAGCAGGACCGGATTCACGGCATAGGCGAAGTGTTCGCACCCCATCACGACCATCAGCAATGCCGCCGCGCCACCGGGTGGGTGCAGGCAGCGGGCGGCGAGCATCAGTGCGATTGCCAAGCCTACGGCGAGGGCGGCGGCCAGGGTCGGATCGGGAATCCATTTGGCGCAGGCAATGCCGACCAGCGCGCTCAGCGTATTGCCACCGGCCACTGCCCAGGGTTGGGCCAAGGGGCTGGCGGGGAGGGCGAACACCAGCACGGCGCTGGCACCAATGGGCGCCACGATGGCCAGCCCCAGGGCGCCGTGCTCGGAGGCCCAGTGCCCCTGCAGGCCCAGCGCTGCAAGCACCCCGACCACCAGCACGCCCAGGGCGGCACCGATGCAGGCACGCCATTTTTCCCGGGCATTGATCGGTTGGCGGGTCGGCCAGAGGCGGGTGAAGATATTCATTGCAGGTGCTTGAGTTCCGGCTGTGAAACAGGGCCGGCATCAGTATCCGGCCTCACATTCCCCTGTAGCAGCGGCGCGAGCCGCGTCACAGGCCACGCGGATCATCTGACCCCACGCAGTGCCATCGGACGCAGCTTGCGCAGCTGCTACAGGTATTGGGTGGCCGCGTCGGGCGCCAATGCGACAGCCCAGACACGGCGCGATCAACCCACCGTATCAATGGGGCGCGCGGCGGATGGTCTTCATCAGATCCTGCGGGCTGATCTGACCCACCACATTGACGCCACTGCCCGGCTGCGGCAGGTCCAGGATATGTCCCTTCATCTTGCCGATCACATGCATCTCGCACGGCTTGCAGTCGAACTTCAAGGTCAGCACTTCATCGCCATGAATCAACTGCATGGGCGCGACCTTGGTTTTCACCCCGGTTACGCCCTTGGCCTGCTTGGGGCACAGGTTGAACGAGAAGCGCAGGCAATGCTTGGTGATCATCACCGGCACTTCGCCCGGCTCTTCATGGGCCTCGTACGCGGCATCGATCAGCTTGACCCCGTGGCGATGATAGAAATCGCGAGCCTTCTGGTTGTACACGTTGGCCAGGAACGACAGGTGCGATTCCGGATACACCGGCGGTGGCGTCGTCTCGGCCTTGCGGCTGCCACGCGGATGGGCCTGCACGCGCGCGGTGGTCAGCGCCTCGATCGCTTCGCGACGCATCGCCTTGAGCTGCGAGTTGGGAATGAAAAACGCCTGCGGTGCATCCAGTTCGATGGCCGTTGCATGGTACTGGGTAGTGCCCAGTTGCCCTAGCAGGTCACGCAGTTGATCCAGCGCCTGCTCGGGTTTGTTGGCCGGTCCGAACGGGCCTTCCAGCGCTACGTCCACGCGCACGCCTTCTTCGCTGATGGCGGTCAGTTGCAAACGTTGCTCGCTCAACTGCACGCGCCAGGCCACGCCGACTCGGCGCTCGGCGGAAGTCTTCTGCAGCGCCTGCTGCCAGTTGTGGTCCAGGTTGCGATTGAGCGGGTGGTTGGGGCGCAACTGGAACAGCCCAGCCGGCATCTCGTTGGGTTCGACGCGATAGCGATAGCGCTTCTGACCATCTTCGTCGAACTCGCCCTTGAGCTCGGCGATGTTGGCGCGGAAACCCACGACTTCGCGCTTGACCAGCACGTTCAGGCCGTCGCCGTTGGACAGCGGCTGCTCGCTGACGACCAGCATGTCACGCTTGGCGACTTTCTCCACGCGTCCGACCGGCAGGCCGGTGAAGGTGGGCGAATCGAACGCACCGATGTCGATCTTGCGCTCGCTGACGAAATAGTCGGTGCTGCCGCGGTGGAAGGTCTTGTCCGGGTCCGGCACGAAGAAGTGTGCGGTGCGACCGCTGGAAGCCCGGGCCAGATCCGGACGGTCCTCCAGCACGTCGTCCAGGCGCTGGCGGTAATAGGCGGTGATGTTCTTCACATAGCCCATGTCCTTGTAGCGGCCTTCGATCTTGAACGAACGCACGCCGGCCTCGACCAGCGCGCGAATGTTGGCGCTCTGGTTGTTGTCTTTCATGGACAGCAGGTGTTTTTCATAGGCCACTACGCGGCCCTGGTCATCCTTGAGGGTGTAGGGCAGGCGGCAGGCCTGGGAGCAGTCGCCGCGGTTGGCACTGCGACCGGTCTGCGCATGGGAGATGTTGCACTGCCCGGAAAACGCCACGCACAACGCACCGTGAATGAAGAACTCGATCGCTGCATCGGTTTCCGCGGCAATGGCGCGGATCTCGCCCAGATCCAGCTCCCGCGCCAGCACCAGCTGGGAGAAGCCGGCCTGGTCGAGGAATTTGGCCCGCGCCAGGGTGCGGATGTCGGTCTGGGTGCTGGCGTGCAGCTCGATCGGCGGAATGTCCAGCTCCATGACCCCCAGGTCCTGCACGATCAAGGCATCTACGCCGGCGTCGTACAACTGGTGGATCAGCTTGCGCGCCGGTTCCAGTTCGTTGTCGTGCAGGATGGTGTTGAGCGTGGTGAACACCCGCGCGTGATAGCGGCGAGCGAAGGTCACCAACTCGGCGATATCGCTCAGCTCGTTGCTGGCGTTGTGACGCGCGCCGAAGCTGGGCCCGCCAATGTAGATGGCGTCGGCGCCATGCAGGATGGCCTCACGGGCGATGGCTACGTCGCGTGCGGGGCTGAGCAGTTCGAGGTGGTGCTTGGGCAGGGACATGTTTTTCTGGTCTGAGTCATCACGGTCAAGGTCGCTATTGTAGCGGCGAATGACCACAACGGCACGGCCCGCGCGTCGCAGCGCTGTCTGTTGCGGGAAGACGGATCGAACCGCCGAGTGGGGCTGGCGTCTACCGGGCAGCGTCCGTGCCGCAGCCAATCAGGGATACCGCCGATGAGCAAGTCCATCACCGCCCAGGATCTGGGCATCGACATCACCGAGCAGCACGGCCTGTTAAAGTGGTTGCTGGCCAGCTTTCTGATGGGTAAGCGCATTCAGGCCGATATCGCCGTTCAGGCCTATCGGGTGCTGGTCGAAAAACACGGTCGCGATACGCCGCGCAAGCTGGGCCACTGCACGCATCGCGAGTTGGTGGCCATGCTGGGCGAGGCGCATTACGTGCGCTATGACGAGAGCACGGCGACGCGGCTGAGCGCGCTGGCGAAGACATTGACGGCGGAGTACGGCGGCAGTGTCAGCCAGATGCGTGAGGCCAGTGCCGATCGCAGGGATTTTGAGCGCAGGTTGGCACAGTTCGACGGGGTGGGGCCCAAAACCGTGGAGATCTTCATGCGCGAAGCCGGTGGAGTCTTGTTTTGAGCATGGACCGGGTGCGCGTGGGCTGCGCCGGTTGGAGCCTGCCGCGCGAGTACGCTGAGCACTTCACGGGCGACGGCATCCATTTGCAGCGTTACGCCTCGCGGCTGCGCTGCGTGGAGATCAACAGTTCGTTCTATCGTCCGCATCGCCCACAGACCTATGCCCGCTGGGCCGCGTCGGTGCCCGACGACTTCCGCTTCTCGGTCAAGGTGCCGAAACAGATCACCCATGTGCAGCGCTTGCGCGACTGCGCAGCGGCCCTCGATGAATTCCTGGCGCAATGTGGTGAATTGGGCTGCAAGCTCGGCTGCCTGCTGGTGCAATTACCGCCGTCTCTGGCTTTCGAAGTGCAGGCTGCCGAGGATTTCTTCCGTTGTTTGCGCGAGCGATTTGCAGGCCATGTGGTGCTCGAACCGCGCCATGCTTCCTGGGTCGAGGCCGAGCCGATCCTGCAGGCTTACCGCATTGCCCAAGCGGCGGTCGATCCTTCACGCATCGCCACCGATACCATCCCTGGAGGCTGGCGCGGCTTTCGTTATTGGCGGTTGCACGGTTCACCGCGCATCTATCACGACGCGTACAGTGCTGAATATCTGGCACACCTGCGCCTGCTCCTGGCCGAAGCCGCCACCGACGCCGAGGTATGGTGCATATTCGACAACACCGCCTCCGGCGCCGCGACAGCAGACGCGCTGCGCACCACCAACCCTCCAGAAAATCCACCCCTGTAGCAGCTGCACAAGCTGCGTCGGCGGTACCTACGGTGTATCTGGATAAACGCGTTGAACCCGGACGCGGCTCGCGCCGCTGCTACAGGGGAATGCGGTGGGGCCGGTGAGGCCAGACGCGGCCGCAATCTCTGTAGCAGCTGCGCAAGCTGCGTCGGCGGTGCCCGCGGTGTTTCTGGATGACCGCGTTGAACCCGGACGCGGCTCGCGCCGCTGCTACAGGGGAATGGGGTGAGGCCGGTGAGGCCGGTGAGGCCAGATACGGTGCAATCCCTGTAGCAGCTGCGCGAGCTGCGTCGGCGGTACCTGCGGTGTTTCTGGATGACCGCGTTGAACCCGGACGCGGCTCGCGCCGCTGCTACAGGGGAATGCGGTGGGGCCGGTGAGGCCAGACGCGGTCGCAACCCCTGTAGCAGCTGCGCAAGCTGCGTCGGCGGCACCCGCGGTGTATCTAGACGAACGCACCGAACCCGGACGCGGCTCGCGCCGCTGCTACGGGGTGCGGTGTTGCAGGCTGCGTTCGATGCGGGCTAGGCCTTCGGTCAGCAATGCGCGCGGGCAGCCGAAATTCAGGCGAACGAATTGCTCCAGCCCTTCGCCGAATTCCGGGCCGGCGCTCAGGCCCACTCGAGCTTGTTCAAGAAAAAACCGCTGCGGATTGTCCAGGCCCAAAGCCGAGCAGTCCAGCCAGGCCAGGTAAGTGCTTTGTGGCGCATGCACCACGATGCCGGGCAGCCGCGTACGAATCGTTTCCAGCAGGTAGTCGCGATTGCCCTGCAGATAGGTTTTCAGCTGTTCCAACCACTCGCCCGGCTGCGCATAGGCGGCATGGGTGGCTTCCATCCCCAGCGGATTGACGCTGTCCACCATGCCCACCCGTGCTGCGTCGAAGCGGGCGCGCAACGAGGGATTCTGGATCACTGCAAAGCCTGTCTTGAGCCCCGCCACGTTGTAGGTCTTGCTCGCGGACATCAGGGTAATGGTGCGCTGGGCCACTTCCGGCGACAGCGACGCAACAGGGATATGCCGACGTCCATCGAACTGCAGGTCCGCGTGGATCTCGTCACTGATGATCAACACATCCTGCGCCACGCAAATTTCGGCGATCGTGCGCAGTTCGTCGCGGCTATAGGTCTTGCCGATCGGGTTGTGCGGATTGCTCAGCAGGTACGCCGAACTGTCGCCCAATGCCTGTTGCAGCCGCTGCGGGTCACACGCCCACTGACCTTGCGCGTTGGCCTGCAACGGCACTTCGATGCTGCGCATTTTCCAGTGGCCGGCCGCCTGGCGCAGCGGCGGATAGTTGGGGGTATGCACCACCACGCCATCACCTTCGGCCACCAGACCGTGCAGCGCCATGTTGACCCCAGGCACCACACCCGGCAGGACCACGATGTCCTGCTTCTGCACCTGCCAGTCATAGTGCTCGCGCAGGTAATCGACCAGCACCTGACGCAGTTCGTCCGAGGGCACGCTGTAGCCCAGGACCGGATGGGTCAGACGCGTCTGCAAGCGTTCGATGACCGCAGGCGGTGCGGCGAAATCCATGTCGGCGACCCACATCGGCAATACATCTTCGGGGTAGCGGCTCCATTTGGTACTGCCCGTGCCGGTGCGGTCGAACAGCGTGTCCAGGTCTGTACTCATCGTGTGCTCATGGCTGCAATGCATGGAAAATTCAAAGGCTTGTACGGGCATAGTAACCAGCCAAGGTAACTGCGGCCAGTCACGCCTATCAAGCCGGTCCATACAGCCGAAAAAAGATATTCAATGTTTTTATAAAACTTTTTCACGAAGCCCTTGGTCATTGCTGTAAGCGAGTTCACCTACTCGTTCTGCCACTGACCCAAAGGACTACAATCATGATCCGCGATGACCGTATCGCTCCAGACGGCTACACCACCCCGGTCTACCATGACCACGCCACAACCGCGCCGTTGCTCAAGCGAATTTCGTGGAGTGCGATTCTCGCCGGTGTGGTACTCGCCATGGTGGTTTCGCTGTTGCTCAACCTGTTGGGTACTGCCATCGGTACAGCCACCATCGATCCAATGCAAGAAGCCAATCCGCTGTCGGGCATCGGCACCGGTGCCGGTATCTGGGTCGTGGTCAGCGCGGTGATCTCGCTGTTCGTGGGCGGTTGGGCTGCTGGCCGTCTGGCACAGCGCGAAGGCGCTTTCCACGGTCTGCTGGTCTGGGCGAGCGTTTCGCTCATCACTGTCTACCTGGTTTCCAGCGCAGTCACCGGCGTTGTCCGTGGCGGTCTGAACCTGGCTGGCAGCGGCATGTCGGCGCTGGGCAGTGGCATTGCTCAAGTCGCTCCCGCACTGGGCGACAAGATTCAGGATCAACTGCGTCAGCAGGGTATCGAATTCAATCTGGACGACATCCAGGGCGAACTCGAGTTGGCCATGCGTCAGACCGGCAAGCCTGAACTGAACCCCGACAACGTCAAGCAGGAAGCTCAGGCGACTCAACAAGACGCGCAGAACACCGCTCAGCGCAGCGCCGAGAACCCTCAGCAAGCCGACAACCAGTTGTCTGGTCTGATGGATCGCATCAAGGCCAAGGGCGACCAGGCTTGGGATGCTGCTGACCGCGAAGCACTGGTCAATTTGATCAAGGCACGTGGCAACAAGACTGATGCTGAAGCCAACCAGATCGTCGATCAGGCCCAGGCCAGCTACCGTCAGGCTTATGCCAAGTATCAGGAACTGAAAGCTCAGGCCGAACAGAAAGCCCGTGAAGCTGCCGAAGTGGCCGCCAAGCGCGTTTCGCAAGGCGCCTGGATCCTGCTGATCACCCTGGTGATCTCGGGTCTGGTAGCCGCCGGTGCCGGCGTACTGGGTCGTCGTACTCAGCCACCTGCCAAGGTCGTTGCTGCGGTCTAATCGATCCGCACACGTAACACGGTTGTAGAAAAGCCCACGCTGATCAGGTCAGCGTGGGCTTTTTCTTTGGCTACGATTGTGCGGTTCGAGGTCAATGACATTCGACTGAAGTAAGGCTCAGCCCAATAGGCTTTCGTAGGGAATGTTCATCCCGACATGCAGGCGCTTGATCATCGCAAGACTCAACGAGCGTTTGGCGTTCAATACCTCAGACACACGCCCACTCGAGCCGATGAAGGGCTCCAGATCGCGCATGCTCAGGCCTTGCTGGTCCATTCGAAATTTTATCGCCTCGATAGGATCGGACGGACCGATAGGGTAATACTGGTCTTCGTATTTCTCGATGAGTATCGCGAGAACTTCCAATTCATCGGCACGAGCACTACCAGGCTGCGCACCCCACAGTTCTTCCATGCGAGCGAATGCGTTCTGAAGGTCTGTCTCGTTACGGATGGGTTTGAGATTCATCAGATGGTCTCCACGTCGATCTGGTCATACTGGGCATGAGTGCCAATGAACTTAACCCATGCAATCTGGTGGTTGTAGTCGATCGCTACGACCAAGCGATACTTGTTGCCTGCTACGTTGAAAACGACCCTGCCTGCTTTGATGATGCTTGCTGTACCGATCTCGGCTTTTAGTGCCTGAGGGGTAAGCCAGTTGGCGTTGATCATGAGATTGTGCCACTCGATCAACGGCCGCTGCGCGTCACCGTGTCCGTTCCGCTCCCAGAATTCTCGCAGTGTTCGCTTGGCGATGACTCTCATGATAAATGCGGATCTCCCTTTTTGGGAGGATTTTCTGGTTCAATTGCGTGAGGGTCAAGTGTCGTTCTGGTGCCGGATGTGTATTGACCTACCCCATTGCACCGCCAGTACTGTCGCTGAGCCAACAGCGGAGCGACAGGTTGCATCATAACGATCGCTCCTTTGCTGCCAAATGCCCTGCCTATGGTGTTTCACCCTTGGCACGATAGCTGCTCAAGCCCCTGCGAGCGCGACTATACGAATAGAGGCTCCTCATCTTTTCGTAGCGTTCAGGAGCTTCATTCATGGGTTCAACATCGGGCCGCAAGCCCAGTGGTTCATATCGCGCTTTCGTATCAAGCAGCGTGGCATTGTTCACCGTCACCAGTTTGGGTCTGGCCCACGCCGAGGATACGCAGCTGTCCACGGTGGTGGTGACGGGCGCGGCGCGCAGCGAAGCGCAAAAGGCCAAAGTCGAACTGGACAAGACTCCCGGTACCACCGCAGTCGTCGACATGAAAGAGGTCGAAAAAGGCCGTGCCTCCAATGCCGAAGACGTACTCGCGCTGCAACCAGGGGTGTTCGCGCAGGCCACCAGCGGCACCGGTGCCAACAAGATTTCGATTCGCGGTTCGGGTTTGAATACCTTCTATCAGGGCTATGCCCTGGGCATCAAATTCCTCTACGATGGACTGCCGATCACCGGGCCGGGCGGCACTCAGGAAGACCTGCTGAACATGGCCGCAGTCGATCACACCGAAGTGCTGTACGGCGCCAACGCCTTCAAGCACACGGCGCTGTCGCTGGGTGGCGCGATCAACTTCGTCAGCCGTACCGGACGCACGTCCCCAGGCAACTACGCACGGTTCGAAGTCGGCAGTTTCGGCTACCGCAAGCAACAACTGAGCACGGGCGGCGTGGTCGGCGACAGCGACTACTATGTCAGCGTGCTGCACAACGAACGCGACGGCTATCAGGACAACACGGCCAACAAGGGCCGCGACCTGATCGCCAACTTCGGCCATGTGTTCAGCCCCAAACTGGAAATGCGTTTCTTTCTGCGCTACCGCGAAGAACAGCTCACCAACGGCAACACCTTGACCCGAGCCCAGCTCAAGCACGATCCGCGCAGCAACGAGGTTCCCACTGGTCGCAAGAAGGACGGCACCACCTTGCTGGGCAGCAACACCACCTACAGGTTCGACGACGACTCGACCCTGGAAGTGGGCCTGGGGTACAACGACTACCCGTTGCTCAACGGCTGGCGGTATTCGGTTTCGCCACAGGACTGGCGCTCCAAGGACACCAGCGTGGTGCTGCGCTATCGCCGCGCCCACGACGAACTGTTCGGCCTGCCCAGCGACAGCAGCATCACCTTCAGCAATACGCTGGCCTACATGGGCGATGTCAAATCCCACAGCCGCAGCACCGGGCAACTGTTGCAGTACACAAAGTACACCGGCTCGCGCGACAGCGTGCTGGCGCTGGGCAACGAGTTGCAGCTCAACGACAGAACCTGGCTGTCCACGGGGCTTTCTTTCATCAACATCAAGCGCAAGGCCGAGATCGAATACACCACCGGGGTGAACACCAGCGAGTTTCCCGACGGCGTGAACTACTCCGAATGGGACACCGCTCCGCGGTTGGGCCTGCGGTATGAACTGACGCCGGACATCCAGCTGTTCGGCAACGTCAGCCGCTCCATCGACCCGCCCGTGACCTGGCAGCTGGGCAGCACCGGCTCGCCGTTCATACGCGACGTGAAACCTCAGAAAGCCACCACGGCCGAGCTGGGCGTACGTGCCAGTGCCGGGATTTTCGATGGCAGCCTGACGTTCTATCGCTCCTGGATCGATGACGAGATTCTGTCCGTGGTGGTGCGTCAGGCCTCGGCCAATCAAGACCAACTGGTGGCTTCGTCCAACGCCAGCCCGACCATTCACCAAGGCGTGGAGGCGGGATTGAATGCGCTGCTGTGGGAAGGGGAGAACGGCGACACGCTGAACCTGCGCCAAGCCTACACCTTCAACGATTTCTACTATCGCCACGACAACACCTTCGGCGGCAACGAACTGCCCAGCCTGCCACGCCACGTGTACCAGGCCGAGCTTCAGTACCAGCAGGCCGGAGGCTTCTACGCCCAACTCAACCTGCGTTCGGCCTCCAGTTACTTCATCGACTACGCCAACAGTTTCAGCGCGCCGTCCTACACCATCCTCGGCGCCCGCGTAGGCTTCGAGGCCCCGAGCAAACGCTGGGACGTGTTCCTGGACATGCGCAACCTGACCGACGAACGCTACGCCACCGCAGCCAACATCACCTACGACGCCCGCGGGCAGGATTCGGCCAATTTCTACCCGGGGGATGCGTTCAATGTCACCACTGGCGTTGCGTTTCGGTTTTGATCGGTGCGTTGGCCTGTACGCTCAACCCAGGTATGGTTTCGCATGGGTACCAGTAACGACAAGGATGTGGCACATGTACGAACAAAGCACTTGTGACTCAAGCACGATTCGTCTGCGAGCGGCACAAATGGAGGATGCACAACAACTCGCACATGTTCATCTGGCCGCCTGGCAGGCGGCCTACCAAGACCTTCTTTCACCGTCCTACCTGCTGGCGCTTGAAGACAAGCTGGAGCAGCGGGCAAACGTGCTACGCGAGGCGATCGTTCAGCGGACAATGTCGTTGTGGGTGATCGAGCGAAGCGGGCAAGTCTTGGGTTGGGCCTCTTTCGGGCCCAGCAGGGATGCTGAGGCGGGTTCGGCTACGGCCGAACTGCGCGCTATCAATCTGCTGCCCGAGGTCTGGTCGCAAGGTCTGGGTCGCCGGTTGTGGCAGGTCATCCAGGAAAACCTCACGCGCGACAGCTACACCGACGTGACCGCGTGGGTATTGGCGGGGAACGAGCGGGCAATCGGGTTCTATCAGGCCATTGGGTTCGTCCGCGAACCTGGCAGCGAGCGAACGGTGGTTGAGGATGGGGAATCTCTGTCGCTGGTGCGTTATCGCACCCAGTTGATCCCGCCTCTGGTGCAGACGCCGCTGCTGACGCCTCGTCTTGAAATAGTCGCCCCGAATGTTGCCCTGGCACAGCTCTTGGCGGACGCCTTGAACGCGAGTTACGAAACCCATCGTCTGTTTCTGGTTTGGAGCCGGCCACGCTGGGAGCTGACCGATACGCGGGACACCCTGCAGCGAGCGCAGAGCGATTTCGTCCGCCACGATGCGGAGAAAAAGTTCTTCCTGCTGACTCGCGAGCACCCGCAGCAACTGGTGGGGTGTATCGGCTTCACCCCCAAAGCCGATGGCTCCCACGAAATAGGTTATTGGGCGAACCAATCATTCCAAGGCCGGGGGTTGATGCGCGAAGCGTTGACAGCACTGATTGCCCAGTTGCCTGGAACACGTTTGTACCTGACGACGTCTTCAGCCAACGCCGCCAGCCGCCGGCTCGCGGAGTCGGCCGGGTTTCGCCTGGTTCGCACCCTGGTCGGTGATCGTCGATCGGATGTCTTCGGGGTGTGTGACACGCTGGTGTTCAAGCTTGGCGACGCTCATTGGCTGGAAGCATCCTCCTGAACCCCGTCGATGGTCAGCAGTTGCTCCAGTATCTGCTTGGCCTGCGCGCCTGAAGTGCGTTTGAGTTCGATGGTGATGCTGTCGGTGTCGTCACGATTGCCTTTTTCGACGATGAATTGTCTGACCTTGCCCGCGCGGTTGCCCATCACTTCGTTGACCTTTTTCAGGGAAAGCGTCTGCGACGGGGCGATCAGTTTGATGACATGGACCTGCACGCGGTTGCGGTAGACCCGCTCCATAGGTTTTATGGCGATCAGGATCACCAGAATGATAAAGGTGGCGGCGGTGCTGACCACGTACAGCCCACCGCCTACCGATAGGCCGATGGCGGCGACCGTCCAGAGGCTGGCCGCCGTGGTGAGTCCGCGAATCACTTCGCCGCGCAGCAGGATCGAGCCGGCGCCCAGGAAACCGATACCTGAAACCACCTGCGCCGCCACCCGCGAGGGGTCGAGTTCGGTGTGCGCCATGGCCAGGGCATCCTGAAAGCCGAACGACGATACGATCATGAGCAGGCACGAGCCCACGCACACCAGCATGTGAGTACGCAGACCTGCGGCCCACAGCAGCCGCTCGCGTTCGAGCCCGATCAGGCTGCCGAGCAGAGCAGCCAACAGCAGGCGAATACACATTTCCCAATCGGTGAGCATGGTTGACCTCCTTGGTAAGGATGGAGCCCGCCGTCGATGGCGTCGGGTTCCAAATTGACGATAGGCATGCTGACGACTCCAGGCGCTTATTGTTCACGATAAATAGGTGAAGAATTCTTCGCGGACGATGACCGCTCCCACGGATGATCGATATCGGGTGTTTATTGACCAGGCTGTAGTGAAGTTCAAGTGTTCGAATCAAGGCAGTCGTTCATCATCAAGTGTGTGCTGGCGGCCACTTGGCCGCTCTAATGTACGGTTTTAACGCGTTTCAGCCGCTCAATAGCTGGCACGCTCTCTGCTATCACCCTGTTGCCAATAAATAAGCACCGTCTTTATTCAGGGCGGTGTTATATGAGTCAAGCAGGAGCAGGGAATGAACGGGGAAGTCATTGCAACAACGACGGCACGCAATCGCTTGCCGTCGGCGCTGGGCGCTGGGGCGACATTGCTGTTTATCGGCCAACTTCATGCCGCACCAGTCACCGAATCGGCCGAGCAGAAGCCGACCAGTCAACTCAGTACCGTAGTTGTTCAGGGTGCCAGGCTGGACGAGAACCAACGCGCCGAAACGGCTTTGAAGGAAGTGGCAGGTGGGGTCAACTATGTTGATTCAGCGGCCGTCGAAAAGGGGCGCGTGTCGACCAGTACCGATATCTTCGCTCTGCAGCCCGGTGTCATCGCCACGCAGGGCGGCGGCAGCAACGACGGCACACGGATTTCCATTCGTGGGTCGGGTATCAACAAGGGCGTGGGTTATTTCCGCGCTGGCATCTTCTACCTATTCGACGGCCTGCCGGTGTCCGGGCCTGGCGGTACGCCCTATGAACTGTTCGAGCCGCTGGGCCTGAGCCATACCGAAGTGCTGCGCGGCGGCAATGCTTTCGATATCGGCTCATTGTATCTGGGCGGTGCGATCAACTACGTGACCAAGACCGGCTACAATTCCGCGCCCTTGCAAGTGCGCTATGAGGCCGGTAGTTACGGCTATCAAAAGCGTCAGATCAGTTCAGGGCAAGTGCTGGGCCCGCTCGACTATTACGTCAGCCTCACCGACTCGGCGTCGGACGGCTTTCAGGATCAAACCCAAGGCAAGAGCGCAGGTTTCGCCGGCAATGTCGGCTACCAGTTTTCGCCGCAGTTGAAATCCCGTCTCTACTACCGCTATCGCACCACCGATAACGAGACGCCTGGTTACATCACCCGCGCGCAACTCAAGGACGATCCCGAGCAGGCCAACCCGGCCAGTGTGAACGTACGTGCGCATCGCAAACAGCCAGGTTCGACCTGGGTAGCGAGCAAGACCCAATACACCTTCGATGACGATTCCAACCTGGAAGTGGGATTGGTCTACCACGACTATCCAATCGACGCGCGACAGGGCGTCAACCGCACGACTTGGGGCTTCAGCGATTATTCCGCCAGTTTGAAATACGACCGCCTGGACACGTTGTTCGGCAAGAACAGCATCACCCGATTCAACGCCCTGCGGACCGAGCATTTGAATGCTTACGCCAAGACCAAGGTGCGGATTCCTTCCGGTATCACCGCCAACCTGCCGTCCGGGGCGTTGGTGCGCAAGGCTGAGTACGAAGGCTCCGACACCGTGTTGAGCGCCAGCAATGAAACCGAGTGGATCGACAACACACTGTGGTTGAGCGCAGGCCTTTCCGCCGTGGAGTTCCAGCGCAAGGCCAAGGTGTCGTATCCGGTCGGTGGCGAGGCCGACAACCCCAACAACCCCATCGAAAAGAACGACTGGGAGTTTGCCCCCAGGGTGGGCGTGCGTTACCAGATCAACCCTAACTGGCAACTGTTCGGCAACCTCAGTCGCACGGTCGAGGCCCAGCAGTCGTGGGCTTATGTATCCGGTGCGCAGGTGTTCACGTCCGGGCCGGCCACCGGGCTCAACTCCGGTGGACAGAAACTTGAACCGCAGATTGCCGATACGTTGGAATTCGGCACCCGTGGGCAGTTCGGCAACAACAACTGGGACCTGACGTTCTATCGGTCCCACGTGCAGGATGAGCTGCTCTCGGTGATCATCAGAGAGGCCACTTCCACCGCCGATGCGCTGACCTCCGAATACAACGCCAGTAAGACCATTCACCAGGGTGTGGAGCTGGGTCTGGATTCTCTGCTGTACCAGAACGACGGCGATTCATTGCACTTGCGTCAGTCCTATACCTATAGCGACTTTTTCTACCGCGATGATGAGCAGTTCGGCAGCAATCGGTTGCCCGGCATTCCCAAACACAATTACCAGGCTGAACTGCGTTATGACTTCAGCAATGGCGTTTATGTGGGCGTGAACACTTACTACGCCTCCAAGACACCGGTGGATTTTGCCAACACCAAGGACGCCGGTTCTTACAACCTGTGGGGCGCGATACTGGGCTGGGATTCGCCGAAGAAGGATTGGAATGTCTATCTGGACCTGCGCAATTTGACCGACGAGAAGTACGCCGCCTCCATCAGCCCGACGTTTAATGCCAACGGCAACGATGTCAGGGCGATCATTCCGGGGGATGGTATAGGTGCGTATGCGGGGGTGCAGTACAGCTTCCGGTAATTCAATGCCTACCGTAGGAGCGGTCATCGGCCGCGAAGAGGGCACCGCGGTGTATCAGGCATACCGAATCGCGCCCTTCGCGGCCACGGACCGCTCCTACGGGGGGCTATCTCTCACAAGTGTTGCTGGGGCAGCAGTCACTAAGCAGTTGCGGCTATTTCAAACATCCAGCCGCTACCTGATATTAAAAAAGTTCCCTGTTCAGGGCACTTGGTGATTGGCACGAACACTGCAATCTCCAACTTTATCGATGAGGTCGCAGACGTCATCACCCGAGTCCGACTATACCAATAGAAGCTCGCCTTATATTCATTGGGTGGGAGCAACACCGTTGAAGTTACATGCCTTTACGCCGTCATTGAACAATCGGCGCAGCAGCGCTTTTCGTTATACCGAATTTGCCTCAGGCCTGAGCGCCTGCCTGTTGTTCAACGTCACGCCGGCGCTGGCCGATACGGCCGAGCAACGCTTGCAAACGGTCACCGTGCAGGCGGCCAAGGCGACACCGGTCGAGCAGGCGCGGGCCAGGCTTGCGGAAGTACCCGGTAGCACCAGCCTGGTCGACCAGGCCGAGGTCAATAAGGGCCGTTCGGCCAGCCTCGAAGACACCCTGGCCTACCAGCCTGGCGTGTACGCGCAGTCGGCGGGGGGCAATGACGCGATCAAGATTTCCATCCGTGGTTCCGGCGCGAATGCTTCGCCCGGCTACTTTCGCGAAGGCACCAAGTTTCTCTTCGACGGCTTGGCCCTGACCGGCGCCGGGGGCACGCCGTACGAACTGCTGGACGGGCAAGGCCTGCAGTACACCGAGATCCTGCGCGGCGCCAATGCGTTCGAGTACGGCGCCTTGTCGTTGGGCGGTGGCATCAACTTCATCACCCACACCGGCTACAGCGCGCCGGGCAGCCAGATCAAGCTCGAGGGGGGCAGTTTCGGCTGGCAGAAACAGACCCTGCGCACCGGTGGTGTGGTGGGCGATGCGGATTACTTCGTCAGCGTCGACAACGCTCGACGCGATGGTTATCAGGATTACACCTTCAGCAAGTCCCAAGGCGTGGTGGGCAATTTCGGCTACCGCTTCAGCCCGAAGCTGCAGACCCGCCTGATCGTGCGTTATCGCGAGGAATTCCACGAGAATGCCGGGGCCTTGACCCGTGCCCAGCTCAAACACGACAGCACCCAGACCAATGCGGCCACGCGCACCAGCCGCGGCGACTCCACCAAACGCGGGTCGACCTGGGTGGCGAGCAAGACCACCTACACATTCGACGACAGCGCGACCCTGGAATTCGGCATCGGCTACCACGACTACCCGCAGATCCTCAATCGGCGCAGCCCGGTCAACCCGAATTACTGGGACTGGAGCGACCTCAACGCCTCGCTCAAATACACCCGCAACGATCAACTGTTCGGGCTGGACAGCACCACCACCCTGGGCTTCACCAGCACCGAGCACCTGAATGCCGGCGCCAAGACCTACCGCGGTGACAAGGACCTTGGCATCCTGCAGAAGAACGTCAAGTACGACGGCTCGTCCGACCGTGTCTTCACCGTGGGCAACGACCTGGGGCTAACCGACCGGTTGTACCTGAGCACCGGCGTTTCGGCGATCCAGATCGAGCGCGACATCGACGTGACGTTCAGCGACCGAGCCAACACCAGCGGCTTCCCCACGCGTTACGACTATGACGATTGGTCCCTGGCACCCCGGGCCGGGCTGCGTTACGAGCTGACGCCGAACCTGCAGGTGTTCGGCAACGTCAGCCGCTCCATCGACCCGCCCAGCTCGTGGTCGATCTCCAACTCCGGGGTGACCAACAACTACATCAAGCCATTGGTGCCGCAGACCGCCAACACCGTGGAGTTCGGTATCCGCGGCCAGTCCGAGCGCTTCGATGGCAGCCTGGTGCTGTACCGCTCCTGGATCAAGAACGAACTGCTGACGACCCAGATTGCCGCCGCCACCGGCACCAGCGCGGCGATCGTCACGACCGCCAACGCCACCCCGACCATTCACCAGGGCATCGAAGCGGGGCTGACCACGCGGCTCTGGCAGGGCAGCAATGGCGACGTCCTGAGCTGGCGCCAGGCTTACACGTTGAACGACTTCTACTATCGCCACGACCCCTCGTTCAGCAGGAACGAACTCCCCGGTTTGCCCAAGCACATCTACCAGGCCGAGCTGCAATACCAGTACGCCAACGGCTTCTACGCAGGCGTCAACGTCCGGTCCGTGTCCAGCACGGCGGTGGACTACGCCAACACCTTCAATGCGCCGTCCTACACGATTTTCGGTGCACGCCTGGGCTACGACGCACCGAGCAAGCAGTGGCAGGCCTATGTGGACCTGAAGAACCTGGGCGACAAGGACTACGTGACGGCCATCGTGCCCGGCTACAACGCGCAGGGGCAGGACACGGCCGCGCTCTATCCGGGGGATGGCTTCGGCGCGTTCACCGGTGTGACCTACAACTTCTGATGGCTGCCCGCTCATGACACTCGTGTTTCTCAGGATCGCGCTCGTCAGCACGTTGCTAGCGCTGTCGGCCTGCTCGCCCAGTACCGATGTACCCCGCACAGATGCCACCAGTACGCCGGTCACGCGCGCGCCGAGCACCGATGGCATCGTCGACGGCGACCTGATCAGCTATCCCGCCAGCGACTACCACGAAGCCGGGCCGGGCAAGCGCGGCGGTACCCTGCGGGTGACCACCGCGACCGACACCGGCACCTTCGACGTGCATTCCATTTCCCATGGCAACGTGCAGTGGCTGGGGCGGGTGCTCTATGACTGCCTGGTCTATCAGGACGAGCAGGGCAACGTTTCGCCCTGGCTGGCCAAATCGTGGGAGGTGTCGGACGACGGCCTGACCTACACCTTCCACCTGCGCGAGGGCGTGACCTTCAGCGATGGCGAGCCCTTCAACGCCCAGGCAGTGAAGATCAACCTCGAGCACATGCGCGATCCGGCCACCAAATCACCGCTGGCTGCGGCTTACATCGCGCCCTATGTGCAGGGGCGAGTGCTGGACGAGTACACCTTCGAGGCCACCTTGCGCGAACCCTACTCGCCGTTTCTCGACGTGCTCGCGCAATCCTGGTTGGGGATGATTTCGCCGAAGCAGATTCTCGAAGCGCCGAAATCGATCGCCGAGCATCCAGTCGGCTCCGGACCGTTCGTGCTGCACAGCTACACCCGCGACCAGGGCGCGGTGTTCGTGCGCCGCAAAGGCTATGACTGGTCCCCGCCAGTCACACGCCACCAGGGCGAAGCCTACCTCGACCGCATCGAGCTGAGTTTCGTGCCCGAGGCGATGATCCGCTTCACCTCACTGGAGGCCGGACAGTCCGACCTGACCCTGGATGCGCCGCCGCAGAATGCCAAGGGCATTCGCGAGTCGACGGCGCTGACCCTGCGCAGCCGCATTCGCAAGGGCAATCCGTTTCGCAGCCTGACCTTCAACGTGGAAAAGGCGCCGTTCGACGATGTGCGCGTGCGTCGTGCGGTGGCCAAGGGCATCGACCGCGAGGGCCTGGCCTGGATCATCGGTTTTGGCGAGTTCCGGCCCAAGGCTGATTTCCTCGCCGCCAATACGCGCTATTACGACCCGGCCTACAAGGACGTGCTGGCCTACGACCCCAAGGCGGCCAACGCTGCCCTCGACGAGGCGGGCTGGACCGCGCGCGACCCTGAGGGGTATCGCACCCGCAACGGCCAGCGGCTGGGGGCAACGCTGTTGGCCACCGAGAGCCCGAGCTTCTCCAGCGCCGTGGCGGTGGCGATTCAGGCGGACCTGAAAAAGCTCGGTTTCCAGCTGCGCATCGAACTGTTGCCGGTGGCCCAGGCCACCGACCGCCGCTATGCCGGTGATTTCCAGATGATTGGCGGCGGTTACTGGCACACCAATACGCCGGACGGCCTGTACATCCTCTATCACAGCGACTCCATTACCTCGGAAAAACGCATCGGCCAGAACGCCGGTCGCTTTCGCGATGCCGAGCTGGATCGACTGTTGGCCGCGGCACGGCGCAGTCACGATCCAGCGCAGTTGCAACCGCTGTACAGCAAGGCACAGCAGCGTCTGGCCGAGTTAGTGCCGGTGGTGCCGTCGTTCGAGAGCCATGTACTGGTGGCGTATTCCAAACGCCTTGCGGGGGTGATCTTCGACACCTCCCACAACACCGTTTTCCTGCCCAGCCTGTGGCTGCAACCGGAGGCTGAATGAACAGTATCGCAATCAGGATTTTCTGGCGGCTGCTGGCCGGTGTCGGGGTGCTGTGGGGCGCGGCCAGCCTGACCTTTCTGGCCATCAACCTCAGCGGTGGCGACCCCGCACTGGCCATTCTCGGCGGCCCGGAATCCATGCCGACCCCGGAGATGATCGTGCGGGTGCGCGCCGAGTACGGCCTCGATCAGCCGCTGATCGTGCAGTACGGCCACTACATCGCTCGCCTGGTCCAGGGCGATCTGGGCGAGTCCTATCGCCTGCGCATTCCGGTCACGCGGGCCATTGGCGCACAGATCGGCGCCACGGTGCAGCTGTCGATCTGCGCGGCGCTGGTGGCCGTGCTGCTGTCGGTCATCAGCGCGATCACCACGGCCAAGCGCAGCCCATTGGTACGCTCGCTGGTGTCGGGGACCGAGCTGGTGCTGTCGTCGGCGCCTTCGTTCGTCATCGGCATCCTGTTGCTGCTGGTGTTCGCCTTTCACTGGCATGTACTGCCGCCTTCCGGATCGGGCAGTTGGCAGTCGCTGATCCTGCCGACCTTGGCTCTGGCCCTACCACTCGCCGCCGTACTGACCCAGGTGCTGCGTCAGGAACTGGAAGACATACTCGACCAACCCTTCATCGCCATGGCGCGCGCCCGGGGCATGTCCGAAACCGGCGTGCGCCTGCGCCACGCCCTGCGCCATGCGCTGGTGCCACTGGTGACCCTGGCCGGCTTCGTGTTCGCCAGCCTGCTGGGCGGGGCGGTGATCGTGGAGTTGCTGTTTTCCCGCCAAGGCATTGGCCGGCTGATGCTCGATGCCGCCAATGCCAAGGACGTGCCCATGGTCTTGGGCATCACCCTGTTGGCGGCGGCGATCTATGTGGCGGTGAACCTGGTGGTGGACCTGATCAACCACTGGGTCGACCCGCGAGTGAAGTCCGCATGACCCGAATTTTCATGGCTGCTCGGCAGCCCGATGACGCAAGGAATGATCATGAGTGTTGAACAGCGTACCGGCGGTTTTCCGCTGGCTTTCGACTACGCCCGTCTGCGGGCCCCCTTTGCCGAGATCTTCGCGCGCATCGAGGCCACTGCGCTGGCCCGCGAGCAGCAGCGCGAGCTGGCCTTCGATGCGGTGAACTGGCTGCGTGAGGCCGGCTTCGGGGCGCTGCGCGTGCCTCGCGAGCAGGGCGGCGGTGGCGCCAGCCTGCCGCAATTGTTCGAGCTGCTGATCGAGCTGGCCGAGGCCGACTCGAACCTGCCGCACATCCTGCGCGCGCATTTCGGCTTCGTCGAAGGCCGTCTGTCCCGCGACGAAGCCGAGTCCCAGGCGTACTGGCTGGGCAAGGTGGTTGCCGGTGATCTGTGGGGCGCGGCCATGGCCGAGCGTACCGACACCAGCAAGCAGAGCGTGACCCTGACGGCCGAAGGTGAGCAGCGCTGGCGTCTGGACGGCAAGAAGTTTTACTGCACCGGCACCCTGTACGCCGACTGGATCGCCGTGTCGGCGCTGACCGGTGAGGACTTCGTCAGCGTCTCGGTGCCGACCAACGCGCCCGGCGTGACCCGCGATGACGACTGGGACGGCTTCGGCCAGCGCCTGTCGGGCAGCGGCACCACGCGTTTCGACAATGTCCCGGTGCCGTCCGAGTACGTGTTGCGTCGCTATGCAGCCGGCGAGCAGCGTCCCGAGTCCTACATTTCGGCGTTCTATCAACTGTTTCACCTGGCGACCCTTGCCGGGATCGCCCGGGCGGTGCTGCGCGATGCCAGCGAGTTCGTTCAGGGGCGGACCCGCGCCTTTGGCGTCCCGGGCCAGTCCAGCCCCAGGGAAGATCCACTCGTACAGCGCGTCGTCGGCCGCCTGTCGAGCCTGGCCTATGCCGCGCAGACCCAGGTGCTGGCGGTCGCCCAGGTGTTGCAGAACGTCTACGAGGCCGAACGTGCCGGGCAGGCCAGCGAAGCCCATTACACCGAGGCCGAAGTGCGCGCCTTTCAGGCTCAGCAGATCGTGCTGGAGCAGGTGCTGGAGGCCACCACGCTGTTGTTCGAAGTCGGCGGTGCCTCGGCCACCAGCCAGTCGCGGCGCCTGGACCGGCACTGGCGCAACGCGCGCACGCTGGCCTCGCACAACCCGGCGATCTACCGCGAGCGGGCGCTGGGTAACTACTACCTCAACGGCATCAGCCCGAATGCCGCCTGGCGCGCCTCACAGGCTGCGCACGACGCCGTCCAGTCCGAACCCGCCGCTGCGCTGCACGACGAAGCCAGCGCCGTCTGAACCGTTTCCAAGGAACCGTCATGAGCCCCAAACCGCAAATGAGCATCGGCATGAACATCCTCGGCTTCGGCGCCCACGCAGCCGCCTGGCGGGCGAGGGAGGTACCGGCCAATGCTTATCTGGACGCCGAGTATTACTGCAACATCGCGCGCATCTCCGAACGCGGCACGCTGGATGCGATCTTCCTCGCCGACGGTCCGGCGCTGGGCGGCGACGTGGCGCAGCACCCGGCCGGTCGCCTGGAGCCCACGGTACTGCTGACCGCCGTGGCGCTGGCCACGCAACGCATCGGGGTGATCGCCACCGCGTCCAGCACCTACAACGATCCGTTCAACCTGGCGCGGCGCTTCTCTTCGCTGGACCACATCAGCGGCGGTAGGGCGGCCTGGAACGTGGTGACCAACGCCGGCGATGCCGCCGCGCAGAACTTCGGCCTGGCCGGCGCGCCGCTGCACGTGGACCGCTACGCCCGCGCCGACGAATTCATCGACATCACCCTCAAACTGTGGGACAGCTGGGAAGACGACGCCATCATCGGTGATGCCGCCAGCGGCCGTTTCGCCGACCCGGCCAAGGTGCACACCCCCAACTTCGTCGGCGAGCACTTTTCGGTGAAGGGCCCGCTTAACCTGCCGCGCTCGCCCCAGGGCCGACCGGTGCTGGTGCAGGCCGGCTCCTCCGAAGGCGGCAAGGCGCTGGGCTCGCGCTACGCCGATGCGATCTTCACCACCCAGACCACCCTGGAAGACGGCCAGGGCTTCTATCAGGAAATGAAACACCGCGCCCGTCAGTGGGGGCGCAATCCGGCGCACTTGAAGATCATGCCGGGCCTGTCGACGGTGATCGGCAGTACCGAGGCTGAAGCCCACGCGCGCTTCGATCGGCTCAACGATTTCCACGGCGAAGAAGGCTTGCTGTATCAGGTGGCGGCGCGCGTCGGCCTGAGCGTGGCCGAGCTGGACCCCGACGCACCATTGCCTTGGGACAAGATCGGCCCGGTGGCCTCGTTCGAACGCGGCTCGCACGGGTTTCTCGAAGCCCAGCTGAACCTGGCGCGTCGGGAAAACCTCAGCATCCGCCAACTGTCGCGGCGCATTCTGGTCGGCCATCGCCTGCTGGTCGGCACCCCGGAGCAGGTCGCCGACACCCTGGAGCACTGGTTTCTGGCTGGTGCCGCCGACGGCTTCAACATCATGCCGGACATGTTTCCCTCCGGCGTCGAGATCTTCGTCGATGAAGTGGTGCCGCTGCTGCGCCAGCGCGGCGTGTTCCGCCACGAATACAGCGGCCACACCCTGCGCGATCACCTGGGCCTGCCGTATCCGGCCAGCCAGTACGCACACAGCGCCTGAACCTCTCTCGCCTGCAACGGACCGATTCGAACCATGAAATATCGCACCCTTGGCAACACCGACCTCAACGTCAGCCTGCTCGGCCTGGGCACCATGACCTGGGGGCATCAGAACAGCGAGCAGGACGCCCATCGGCAACTGGACCTGGCCCTGGCGCACGGCGTCAATCTGATCGACACCGCAGAGATGTATCCCACGCCGACCCATGCCGATACCTGGGGCAGCACCGAGCGCTTCATCGGCACCTGGCTGCAACGCAGCGGGCGTCGTGCCGACGTCGTGCTGGCCAGCAAGATCATCGGCCCACCGCGCCAGCCGGGCACCGGCGGCCACATCCGCGACGGCTTGACCCGCCACGACCGTGCCAACATCACCGCCGCGCTGGAAGGCAGCCTCAAGCGCCTGCAGACCGATTACCTGGACCTCTACCAGCTGCATTGGCCCGATCGCACCACCAATATCTTCGGTCAACGTGAATACCCCTATGTCGACGACAGCGGCAGTGTTGCCATCGAAGAAACCCTGGAGGTGCTCGGCGAACTGGTCAAGGCCGGCAAGATCCGTCACATCGGTGTCTCCAACGAGACGCCCTGGGGCGTGGCGCGCTTTCTCCAACAGGCCGAGCAACGCGGGCTGCCGCGCATTGCCAGTGTGCAGAACCCCTACAGCCTGTTGAACCGGTTGTACGAAGGCGGGCTGTCGGAGTTCAGCCATCGCGAAGGGGTAGGGTTGCTGGCCTATTCGCCACTGGCGTTCGGCACCCTCACCGGCAAATACCTGAACGGCGCGCGACCGCAGGGTTCGCGTTTGACCTCGGTGTACCGCACCTTCAACCGCTACGACAGCGAATCGGCCAGCCGCGCCATCGCCGCCTACGTGCAGTTGGCCAAAGACTACGGCTATACGCCTGCGCAACTGGCCCTGGGCTTCGTCGCCCGGCAGCCATTCGTCAGCAGCGTGCTGACCGGGCAAACGAGCGAGGCGCAGTTACAGGACAACTTCAGTGCGCTGGACATCGAGTTCACCCCGACCTTGCTGGACAAGATCGCCGAGATCCATCGCGCGACCCCCAACCCGGCGCCTTGATTGGCGCCTGCCGTACGGAGAATCGTCCATGGCAATCAGTTCATCGCCCACGATGCTGGGCCCGGTCCCGGCGGGCACACTGGACGCCGGCATCGGCCGTCGGCGCGCCCGCACCCGGTTGCGCCCAGGCCTGGTGCTGGCCGGCGCCTTCGTGCTGCTGCTGGTGGTGGCGGCCATCGCCCCAGGCCTGTTGACGTCGATCGACCCGCTCGATGCCGTGGCGCGCCAGGCGTATCGCGCGCCCGATGCGTTGCACTGGCTGGGCACCGACGAGAATGGCCGCGATGTACTCAGCCGCCTGATCCACGGCGTGCGGCCTTCGCTGCTGCTGGGCCTGGCGGCCACGGCCATGGGGCTGGCACTGGGCACCTTGCTGGGCGTGGTCGCAGGCTTGGGTCCACGCTGGCTGGACGCGGCGGTCATGCGCAGCGTGGACGTGCTGCTGGCGTTCCCCGATCTGCTGCTGGCGCTGGTGATCATCACCTTCTTCGGCCAGGGCACCTTGAACCTGATCATCGCCGTCGGCATCGCCAGCGTGCCGCGCTACGCCCGCTTGGTGCGCGCGCAAACTCAGGTGGTGCGTGGCGCAGGTTACGTGGAAGCGGCGACCACCCTGGGCCTGGGGCGCGCCGCGGTGATCGGGCGACACGTGCTGCCCAATGCGATCAAGCCGGTGTTGATCCTGGCCACCATCGGCATTGGCGGCAACATCACCGCAGGCGCTGCGTTGAGCTTCCTCGGTTTTGGTGCGCCGCCGCCTGCGCCGGAGTGGGGGACCATGCTCGCCATCGGCCGCAACTTCCTCGCCAACGCCTGGTGGCTGGTCGCCTGGCCGGCGCTGGCGATCACCTTCACCGTCATTTCGATCACCGCCATCGGCCGTGAACTGCTGCGTCGCAGCGAAGGAAAACGCTTATGAATGCCATTGTCCAGCCAGCGCTGCCGGTGCTTGATGTACAGGATCTGCACGTCGCTTTCGCCGGCCAGGCGCAGCCGGTGATCCGCGGCATCAGCTTTCAGTTGCGCGCCGGTGAATGCCTGGCGCTGGTGGGCGAATCCGGTTCGGGCAAGAGCGTGACCTCGCGTACCCTGGCCGGGCTGACAGGGGCGCACGCTCAGGTCCGCGCCGAGCGCTTGTCATTCGCCGGGCGGGATCTGCGCACGCTGCGCGAGAAGGACTGGCTGCAACTGCGCGGCGCCCAGTTGGGCTTCGTCATGCAGGATGCGTTGGGTTCCCTGGACCCGTTGCGACGCGTCGGCCAGGAGATCGCCGAGCCGCTGCGCCTGCACACCGACCTGAAGCGCCAGCAGCGCGATGCGCGGGTCATCGAGCTGTTGCGCTCGGTCGGCGTTCCCGAGCCGGAATTGCGTGCGCGCCAGCACCCGGGCCAGTTGTCGGGTGGCTTGCGCCAGCGTGCCTTGATCGCCTCGGCCATCGCCTGCAACCCGCGCCTGCTGATCGCCGACGAGCCCACCACGGCGCTGGACGCCACCGTTCAGGCGCAAGTCATGAGCCTGCTCGAATCGCTGCGCGGGGCAGACACGGCCATGCTCATTGTCAGCCATGACCTGGCAGTGGTCGCACGCCTGGCCACACGCATTGCGGTGATGCAGCACGGGGTGATCGTGGAGCAGGGCAGTGTCGACCAGATCCTGCGCGATCCTCGCCATCCCTATACCCAGAGCCTGCTGGCAGCTGGTACCGCGGTGCATTTTCGCCGCGCCTACGGTAACGCGCCGATCGTTGCCGAGATACCTCAAACTGGCGAAGTTCTGCTTCGTGCCGAACACCTGAGCAAGTCCTTCCCAGGTCCGGACGGGCGGGTGCGCAGGGTGGTCGCGGATGTATCCCTGCGCCTGGAGCGTGGCCGGACCTTGGGCATCGTCGGCGAATCCGGGTCGGGCAAGACCACCCTTACGCGCATGATCCTGGGACTGGAACGTCCCGACAGCGGTCAGGTGTGGATCAACGGCCAGCGCTGGTCCGATCTCGACAAGGCCCAGCAGGCGAAGGCTCGGCACAGCATTCAGGTGGTGTTCCAGGATCCGCTGAGCTCGTTCGATCCGCGCTACACGGTGCAAAAGGTGCTGTTCGAGGCGTTGCAGGTGGCGGGTCATCCCCGTGCAACGTGGGAGAGCCGGGCCCAGCACTTGCTGGCGCTGGTGAAGATGGACGCTGCGGTAATCGATCGGCGACCCATCGAGTTGTCCGGAGGGCAACGCCAGCGCATCGCGATTGCCCGCGCGCTGGCGGCCGAGCCGCAGATTCTGGTGTGCGACGAGCCGGTGTCGGCGCTGGACGTGTCGGTGCAAGCGCAGATTCTGGAATTGCTCGACGACCTCAAGAATCGACTGGGGCTGGCGTGCCTGTTCATTTCCCACGACCTGGGGGTGATCAACCACGTCAGTGACCATGTACTGGTGATGAAGGATGGCGAGGTGGTGGAGGCGGGCGCGGTGCGACAGGTCCTCGACCGCCCGCAACACCCTTACACCCAAGCCTTGCTCAGCGCCGTACCGACCCTGCAGACCGGCGCCCTGCGCGCGCTGACCTATCTACCCCTGGCGATCTGAGCCGAGCCCTACATGGTCCGCTCGGCACACCGGACGCGGCTTGCGCCGCTGCTACAGGGTCCGCTCGGCACACCGGACGCGGCTTGCGCCGCTGCTACACGGCCCGCTCGCCAAACCGGACGCACGGTCCACGCGTTCCTCTGTAGCAGCGGCGCGAGCCGCGTCGGCGGTATACGCGGTGCATCAGTAGAAACGCAACACCCCAACCGCGGCCCGCGCCGCTGACACTCGGAGACTACCGTTTGAAACCCTCGTACAAGGAACGTCAACACGCCCTGCGCAGCTGGAACATCCAGTCGCTGCCAGAGACGCCTTTCGCCTTCGCCCGTTTCTTCGTCGGCCATTTCCGGGGTTGGTATCTGGCGATCCTGCTGTTGCAGGTAGTGGCAGTGACCTGCACGGTGCTGGTGCCCTGGGTGCTGGGGCAGATCACCCGCGTGGTCAGCACCGCCAGCACGGCCAATCTGGACTGGCAAAGTCTGGGCCGGCCGCTGCTGCTGTTCGCCGGCCTGCTGGTGCTCGAAGTGCTGTGTACCCGCGGCGCCACCGGCGCGCATATCCGCGTCTTGCCACTGCAACGGCGCACCGTGACCCACGCGGTCTACGCCTACCTGCAGCGCCACTCCCATCGCTTCGTCAGCAGCGAATTCGCCGGTGCCCTGGCGCACAAGATCTCCGAAGTCTCCATGGGCGTGGGCCAGGCGCTGGCGCTGTTGCTGTTCGACCTGATTCCGCTGCTGGTCACCCTGACCCTGGCCGTGGCGGTATTGGCCACAGCGTCGGTCTGGCTGGCGCTGTTCATGCTCGGCTGGTCGGTGGCGTTCATCACCGTCTGCTATTTCCTGGCCAAGCGCAGTCACCCGCTGTCCCAGCAATACTCGGCGGCGCGCAGCACCAGCAACGGCAAGGTGGTGGATGCGGTGTCCAACCTGACCAACATCCGCCTGTTCGCCCGGCATTCGTTCGAACATCGCTACCTGGGCGATTACCTGGACCGCGAGTTGAAGGCCGCCGGCCGCTCGTTCGGCTACATGGAGAAAATCCGCTGGTTCCAGTCGATCTGCGGAATGTCACTCAAGGTCGGCATGCTGCTGATCGCCCTGTACCTCTGGCGCCTGGGCAGTATCGACATCGCGACTTTCGTGATGGCCACCAGCCTGTCGCTGTTGATCATCACCGACGTCGCCAACCTGTCGCGGCGCTTCCTGGATTTCTTCGAGGCCACCGGCAACATCGCCAACGGCGTGCGCACCTTGATCCGCCCCCATGAAGTGGTGGACGAGCCCGACGCGCAGCCGCTCGCCGCGGTGCGCGGGGCCATTGAGTTTCGCGATGTGAGCTTTGGTTATTCGCCGCAGAAGCCGGTGTTCGAGCATCTGCAGTTGTCCATCCCGGCGGGACAGCGGGTTGGCCTGGTCGGCACTTCCGGCTCGGGCAAGTCGTCGCTGCTCAACCTGCTGTTGCGTCTGTACGACGTCAATCAAGGGCAGGTGTTGATCGATGGCCAGGATGTGCGCAGGGTGACCCAGCATTCACTGCATCAGCAGATCGGCCTGATCCCTCAGGAACCTGGCCTGTTTCACCGCAGCATCGCCGAAAACATCAACTACGGTCGTCTGGATGCCAGCCCTCAGGAACTGGCCCAAGCCATCCACCGCGCCGGTGCGAGCGCGTTCATCGACGGCATGGACCAGGGCGCCGAGTCGCTGGTGGGTGAACGTGGCGTGAAGCTTTCCGGTGGCCAACGCCAACGCATCGCCATCGCCCGGGTGTTGCTCAAGAACGCGCCCATTCTGGTGATGGACGAGGCGACTTCGGCGCTGGACTCTATCACCGAACGGTTCATCCAGGAGAAGCTCGACGAAATCATGCAGGACAAGACCGTGATCGTCGTCGCCCACCGGCTGTCGACGGTTGCCCACCTGGACCGCATCCTGGTGTTCGAAGACGGCCGCATCATCGAAGACGGCTCCCACGACGACCTGCTGGCCCAGCAGGGCCAGTACTTCCGCCTCTGGAGCCGCCAGGCCCAGAACCCGTACGACGAGGAGCTAGCGTAGTCCGGTGGAAACGCGCTAAGCAGGCCAGGCCCCTTCGCGGGCAGAGACCCGCTCCCACAGGGATGAAACTCCCCCGCACCCCCGTGGGAGCGGGTCTCTGCC